>JANOIK010000585.1:0-3825 GCA_031407585.1 Planctomycetota bacterium
GCGTCTTGCCGACGAGCTCGCAGCGCTGCTCGCCGCGGCGCCGTTGCACTCGGGGGTCGCCGCCACAATGACGGGCGAGCTGGCCGACTGCTACGCGACCAAGGCTGAGGGAGTGCGGGCGATTGTTGACGCGATTGTCACAGCCGCCGCAGGGCGTTCCGTTGAGATTTACGCGACCGATGGCGCCTTTCTGGCGCCGGCCGTCGCGGTTGAGACGCCGCTTCGCATGGCGGCCAGCAATTGGCACGCGCTGGCGGCGTTTGCGAGTCGATTTGCCAAGGGACGACCGGGGCTGGTGATCGACGTTGGTTCGACCACGGCGGACTTGATTCCGATTGCTGACGGCGCCCCATGCGCCGTGGGCCGCACCGATCCTGAGCGATTGCTGTCCGGCGAGTTGGTTTACGCCGGCGTCGAGCGAACGCCCCTCGCAGCAGTCGTCTCGCACTTGCCTTGGCAGCGCGCTGAGTACCCTGTGGCCAGCGAACTGTTCGCGACGACGGCCGATGCGTATCTGCTGCTCGGCGAAGTCGCTGAAGACGCGCAGAACCTCGACACGGCGGATGGGCGCCCTCGCACGCGGCATGCCGCTCATGCACGCATGGCTCGCATGGTGTGCGCCGACACAGAGATGTTCTCGCTCGCGGACGCTGTAGCTGCCGCGGCGGCTGTCCGCGAGGCGCAAATCGCGCGGCTCGCCGCCGCCGCTGAACAGGTAATTGCGCGTAGGAAAGCACCGCCGGAGACGATTATTCTCAGCGGGCACGGGGAGTTTCTGGCTCGAGGGGCCGTGGATCGGCTCGCGGAACTGGGCCGTGCTCCCGAAGTGCTATCGTTGAACAAGGCCCTGGGCGAGACCGTCAGCCGTTGCGCACCGGCACACGCGTTGGCGATTCTGGCGGAGGAAGCGAGCGTCGCGGGAACGCTCAACACGCTGCCGGGGTGATGGCGTTCCTAAGAGAGTTTCTAAACCAAGCGACGGTGCACGGAGTGCGCGAGCGAGCAAGATGATTCGCGTCGTGAAAGTGGGGGGCAGCCTGTTCGACCTGCCCGATCTGCCAAAGCGGCTACGCACGTGGCTTGCCGCGCAAGGTCGCGCGCACAACGTGCTGGTTGCGGGCGGTGGTCCGCTGGTCGAGCAAGTGCGCACGTGGCACGCTCAATGCGCGATTGACGAGACGGCCGCTCATTGGATGTGCGTCGACCTGCTGACCGTGACCGCGCACTTGCTGCACTCCTGGTTGCCGGAGATGCCGCTGGTGGAAGACGACGCCCTGCTCTGCCGGCGCGTCGGCGAGGACGGCGCGACGATCTTTGGTCCCGCGCCGTGGATGCGGCACTCCGAGCCGGGGTTGCCGGGAACCTGGCTCCCGACCGATTGGGACACGACCAGCGACTCGATCGCGGGCAGGCTTGCCGTGGCGTTGCGCGCCGACGAATTCGTGCTGCTCAAGTCGGAGCTGCCGCGGCACAAGGCGGGCCGCGAGCTCAGCTCGCTGGCGGCCGTCGGTTTTATCGACCCCATTCTCGCGGAGATGGCGCCTGAGCTGCCGCCAACGCGGCTGGTCAACCTGCGGTCCGATCCGCCGCGCCAGGCGCTCGTCCCTCGGCCGGGTGAAAGCACGCCGCTCTAAGTGGCCCGCTAGAACCCCGGCGAGAACGCGGATTGCCGGGCCGCCGAGGCACGAGTCTCGTCAACTTCGCCAGCGGCGAAAACTCCGATGAGGCAAGCATTTACGGCCCTGCGGCCCCGATGGCGAGGGCGCCGAATTCGTGCCCACGCCGGCCCGGTTCACTTTGGCCGTCGGCGCGCCGACGATATACTTGGGGGATCTGCCGTGCCGGCCGCCCGCACGTATCGAACTCTCAGCCCGCATTGATGGATGGTTTTGCGAATGCCTGTCGACCTGTTGCCCGAGTCTGATGTTTTGGTCGATGGCGAGGCGCCGCTTCCAGCGGCGGCGGCTGGCGGCCCGGTCGGAGCGTCGCAGCGGCGGCTGCTGTGGCCCGCGACGACCATCGACCCGCGGCAGGTTCGCTGGCGTTACGCGCTGGGCATCCCCGGCATTCATGTGCTCGCGTGCCTGGCGTTCGTCCCGTATTTCTTCAGTTGGACGGGCGTGGCGGTTGCGCTCTTGGGTCTGTACGTGTTCGGCACGCTTGGGATCAACCTGTGTTACCACCGGTTGCTGACGCATCAAGGGTTCGTGACGCCGAAGTGGCTCGAGCATTCCTTTGCGATCCTCGGCGTCTGCACGTTGCAAGACACGCCCGCGTGCTGGGTGGCCATGCATCGGATTCACCACAAACATTCCGACGAGCAACCGGACCCGCACAGCCCGTTGGTGAACTTCCTGTGGGGGCACTGCGGGTGGCTGATGATGAAGAATCGCGACTTCTTGAACATCAACTACTACTCGCGATTCACGCGCGATCTGCTTCGCGATCCGTTTTACATGAAGCTAGAACGCCACGGAAATTGGCTTTGGATTTACCTTGCCAGCATGGCGGTGTTCTACGGCGCCGGGTTTGCGATTGGATGGGCGACCGAGGGAACGGTCGCGGCCGGGGTGCAGTTCGGTTTGAGCCTGATGGTGTGGGGCGTTTTCGTTCGCACGGTGCTGACTTGGCACATCACTTGGAGCGTCAACTCCGTGACGCACGTGTGGGGCTACCAGAACTACGACACCGGTGACAACAGCCGCAACAACATCCTCGTTGGGCTGTGGAGCAACGGCGAAGGCTGGCACAACAACCACCACGCCGACCAACGGGCGGCCGCTCACGGCCACAAGTGGTGGGAATTCGATGTCACTTGGCTTACGATCCGGGCGCTCCGGAAAGTTGGGCTCGTGAAGAACGTCGTCCTTCCGCGGGCGTGGGCGAAAGCCGAACCCGTCCACTCATAAAGCCGAGAATGGCATTCGCGGTCCGGAGCATTGCCGCAGAAGGTCGCCCGACGGAAGCGCCATGACTGGGCGTACAAACCCGGCTTATTTCGCGGCCGAGTTATTCCAACCAGAAGTTCGCGGCGTCGCCGCCGGCTTCCGGACGTGCGGCATCTAGGTCGGCAACGACTTCGGTCCGATCGGCAATCAGCCACGGCACGATCTCGACGCCGCCCGAGGCGCTGATCACCCAGGCGCCGCGCTTGCGGACAACGCTGGCCTTGCTGGAGGTGCGGGTGGGCGCCGGGTAGCGATCGAGTTCTTCCTGGCCCATGAGCCAAGGAGCGTTGAGTCCCGCGGTTTGGGCGAGCTGCTCTTTCTCGATGAGCGCTCCGATGACGGCCAGATCCATGATGTTCCGCAATTGGCCGAACGACGAATCGTGGTCGGCCAGCTCGCCGAACTTTGCGGTGAGTTGATCGGCCCACTTCGTGGCGATCGGGCTGGCTTTGCCGGTGTCGACCTTCTCGCCGCTGGTGTTCAGGTAGGCTTCTTGGGTGAGGCATTTCACGCCGGGGCCGCGGAGTTCCCAGCCCAAGCCGTCGGCGGTCTTGGCCAGCGGATCGTAGTTGGGGGCCAGCCACCAGCGCGGCATCATGTTATTGGCGCCGCGGCCGCCCGCCGGCGCCATCGACAGGAAACTCGGCAGCCCGTCGACGGGGGCTTGCTCGAAGTTCATCGCGATTCGCTTCATGCGGAAGTCAGCGGCCACCATCGCGCGGGCGAAGTGGCTGGTCGTCGGCACGCCCGTGACGCTAATCACCTGCGGGCCGAGGGCGTCTTCGATCAGGGTGAGCGTTTCGTCGGGATCACCCATCCGCTGCAACTGGCTGGTGACTTCCTGCAGACGCTTAAGCCCCTCGGGCGTCGGGTCGAT
>JANOIK010000713.1:0-14165 GCA_031407585.1 Planctomycetota bacterium
TGAGGCATACGCCAAGTGCGCAACGGTACTGGCGCCGTGCTTGGAGCGAGTGACCGTTCGATTAACGAAAGAGACCATGACTGAACGACCTGGCAAACAGATTGGCATTGTGGCGGCGGATCTTCGCTTCGAGCTGGAAAAAGGCACCAGCAAGGCGGAGCTCATGAAGATGTGGAAGTGCAAGAAAGTCGAACTGGAGCGCGCGATCGAACGCTACGGACTCGGCCCCAAGCCGAAAGTCACGCCGGTCGCCGTGGAGGCGCCCGAGGGGGCCGCGGACTCGCCGGCTTAGGCGAGCTCGGCCCGGGGCGAACTTGCGAAATCGCCTGTCGATGGCGGGTCGTACCGGCGTCCTGCGCGCGAAAGAAGCCCGGGCTTTCGCCGCCGGGCTTCTTTTCGGGCCGAGAGTTTTTCAGCTCACGCTACTGGAGCGCGATGAGAATCTCTTTGCCTGCCTCGACTGTAACGCTCCGGCCCATGTCGGGCTCGTAGAATTTGGGGTCGACCTTCTTGAGCGCCGCGTCGGCGTTCGGCGCCGTCGACTTGGCGACGAAGTACGCGTTGTTGCCGGCGACAAGCTCGCCGACGAAGGCGCCGTCGGGCTTCACGGGGAAGCTTCTCTCGAAGCCGTTGTCGAGCGGCCGGAAGGACACGACGACGTTGCCAACCGGTTGGCCGGCTTGCGTGATCTTGCCCGTAATGCTCACCGGCCCCTGCCGTAGCGATTGCTCTTTGGAGCAGCCGGCGGCGAGCAGCAGCGCGGCCCCGAGCAGTAGCGTTGGGAATTTCATCTTCGCATTCCTTGGGAGCTAGAAGGGCGAGGGGTAGGACTCGCCATCCTCGGCGCCGATCATCCACTTCACGATGAGGCCGTCGATCGAGTCGTTGAGGAACTTCACGGCGCCGTCGCCCATGGTGGCGTTGAGACCGCCGTTGTGGAACGAGAAGGGCTCGTCATTGGGTCCGCAGTTGTTCACGATCCAACGGCACTCGGCGGGGCCGCCGTCGGGCGACGAATTGTTGTTGAGCTTCGCCACCTTAGAGCCCGGAGCGATCGCGTTGCTGGGGCCAGAGTAACCGTTGCCGACGGCGTCGGCGTCGGCCCAGGCGAAGACGCGACGGGCGTTGGCGGCCGGAATGGTCATGGGGTCGGCCGCGCCCGAGACCGGCGTGAATCGGGCAGAGAACGCGCCGAAATCGGTGACGTCGGGATGGGAGCGACCGGCGTCCTCGATCCACATGATCGTATTGCTGGAGCCGTCGGTGATGCGGCCCATGCCGCCGCCGTCGCAGTTGAGCATGGGGGCGACGACCTGGGTTTGCCAATCAGGCCCCGGGCTGCCCGGTGTGCGCATGCCGTAAGTGGCCGAGCCGACGCGGGCGTCGACGTCCGAGAGGGCGACGATCATGTAGTCGATGCCGCCGTACCCATACTGTGGGTCACGGGCCTCGTTCGCGATGGGCGTCGTGGGGCAAATGAAGGTGTCGATCTTGGCCTTGGCGGCGATTTGGCCCGACGGATGGGCGGGGTCGTCGTAGTTGCGGCCGGTCGCGTCCTTGTGCAGCAGACACCCGGTGGCGGTTTGGAATGCCTCGCCGTTGGGCGTCGCGGCGTAGGCAGTGATGGAGTTGGTCTTGGTGTCGAACTGGTTGTAAACGGCCTGCCGTTCGATGAACGGCAGGATGTAGGTGGCCGTCGAGTGGATCATGTACGTGGTCGAGGCGCCGCCGGTGGAGTCGCACTGGCCGCTGGGGGGCAGTTGCTTCTTCCCCGATTCAAAGTTGAGGGCGCCGAGACCAAGCTGCTTCATGTTATTGGCGCACTGCATGCGGCGAGCGGCCTCGCGGGCGGCCTGGATGGCCGGCAGCAGCAGCGCGACCAGCACGCCGATGATGGCGATGACGACCAGCAGCTCGACGAGCGTGAAACCGGCGCGGGTGGTCCTGGCGGGGGTGAAACGGGCGGGCGTGTGGGGATTTCTGCTCCCCGCCGCCGAGTCTTGGCGTCCGTTCAAAATCTTCATGTCCTGAGTGCTCCCGAGATTTGGGGTGGCTTCGCCGGAAATGCGCGAGTTCTTCACGACTTCTTCCCGGCCAGTGCTGGCAGAGTGTCGCTGAGCCGTGTGAAGAAAACGTGAAGGCCATGTGTAGACTTCGCGAAATGCGTGCCGAATAGCCGTCAACTCCCGGGAAATGGCAGACCGGAGCGCATGCGCAGGCGGGGCGCCCGCCGTGCAATCGGTGGGAATTGAAACCGGCAGCATCCGCGGCGCGTCCGCCGCAGGCTTGCGCGGGCTTACGACACCGCGGCGCGGAGCGCCACCAGATACGGCACCGGCTCCCGGCCCAGTGCATTGAGCACCGTTCCTCCCGCAGTGAAGGTGTGGGTCACCCAGTCGGGCTGGCCGTACTTTTCCAGGGCCGTGCCGCCCTCGCCGCCGCCGATGTAGACCTCGACGCCGGCGTCCTTCATTCGCTTGAGCTGCGGAATGAAGTTTTTGGTGCCCGCTTCGAATCGCGGATCCTCGAACATGCCGAAGACGCCGTTGTGGAATGCGACGGCGGCTTTGGGTTTGTCGCTCAGGAACTTGCCGATCTTCTGCTCGAACAGCGTCGAGGTTGCAGGGCCGACGTCGAACTGCTGCTGGCCGGGCTGCAGTTCCTCGACGACCGTGCCGTCCTCGATCACCGAGTCGACGGGGCAGACGAACTCGATGCCCTTCTGCCGGCCGTCCTTCACCATTTTCTTGGCCTGCTCGACGCGATCCTTCGGGATGAAGTACGGCTTGTCGGCGTGAGCCGGATCCTCGGCGACGCCCAGGCACACATCCTGACCGTCGAGCTGGCCGATGCCCTTCTTGAGAGCCATGGCGAGCGAGCCGGCGGCGAAGACGAGCTTGATCGTGCCGCGGCCGATCATGGCTTCCAGGTCGTCGAGCTTGTCGATCTTCAGGCCGCTGAAGACGACAAGCTTGGTCTTGAGGCACTGCTGCATCGGGCCATCGAACTCGCCGGCAACGTACTTGCCCAGGGCGACGCGCTCCATGGCGAGCGGCACGACCGTGCTGCTCGCGTCGAGGCTGCCGGCGGAGAGCGCTTCGTTGATGTACACCTTTGCGAGCTTGGCGGCGCATTCATTGGCGAACTTGGCGAGCGGCTCGGCGAGCTTCGGCGCGTCGGCGGCCTTGGCCTTCCACAGTACGCGCTCGATGTTGTACTTGCGCGTGTTTTCGAGCATGAAAACCGAGCCCGTCGCGGCGGCGTCGATCTGCTTTTGGACGGCGTCGGGGATCGTGCCCGTGGCTTCGTCGTGCCAATCAGCGATGAGCGTGACGGGCTTGTTCAGGATCTCGCCCAGGCGGGCGGCGACTTTGTTCAGCGACTTCTCCGGCTCGCGGCCGATGTGGCCGAAGATGACTTGCTTCCAACCGCGGCGAATGCCGAAGTCGAGAGTCTCGACCATCGAGCGGAGGCGGATATCGCCTTCGCCGACCGCGGGACCGGGCTTCGCATCGACGTCCCCGCGGATGAGCACGGGCGTCCCGGACGGCATCGAGTTGAGCGAATCGAGGCGGGGAATGGCGGCGAGATAGTCAACGAGCTCGACCTTCGGCGCGGCGGCGCGGCCGGTGAGGAGAGTTTCGAGGAACTTCTGCATGGACTCATTGGTGGCGGGCATTTTTTGCTCCGGGGGATTAACCGCCAAGGACGCCAAGGACGCCAAGGGGGGAGGGAGGCTATTAGGAGGGAGTTGGTTGTGTGAGGACGATTCGCTTGATTGAGTCTTTGAGATGCTCGACGTTGAAGTTGATTAAGAGGCCGAGGGTTAAGCCTGTGGCTTTGAGATAGTTCAGCACTTGGGCGTTATGAATTGGGTGGATGGAATCAACGGCCTTCAATTCGACGATGAGCTTGCCCCCGACTAGGAAGTCGAGTCGTGCTTCGCCGACGGGATGGTCCTTGTAGCTCAGGGCAACAGGCCATTGCCTGTTGAAAGGAATTCCTCTCAGAGTGAGCTCAACGGCTAGGGCTTGCTCATAGGTCGATTCAAGAAAGCCTGCTCCCAAAATCGTATGCACTTCCATCGCTGCGCCAATGACCGCGCGGGCCAGCCCATCGACTTCTAGCCCAGGCTAGATCACTCGCCATCCCCCTCGTCCGTTAGCTCTGCGTCGCCGCCATCATCGCTCTTTTCCTTTTCCGCACCCACTTTCTCTCCCTCTTCCTTGGCGACCTTGGCGTCCTTGGCGGTTGATCCCTCCGAGTCTTTCTCCGCCGGCGGCACGAAGCGGCGGACACGGCGGGAGCCTGCTGGCGGTTTGAGGGTGAACGACTCGGGCGAAATTTCGGCGTTGAACGTGACTTCCTCAAAGTCGATGCGGATCGAGAGCCGCAGGAAGTAGTTGTCGGGGTCGATGCGCTGGCGGTGGTTTTCGACGGGCAGCTCCATGCGGCGCAGCACGTAGGTCTCGCGGTCGATCCAGAAGATGCGCGTGCCTTCGGGGTGCGAAGTCGCCACGCGGTAGTAGTCGCGGTCGCCGAGCGTGGCATCGGCGAGCAGGCGCGGGCTGGAATCGTCCGGGAAGATCGCGGCCGCGTCGTCGTCGCTGGCGTTGAGCAGCATGGCGAGCTGGGGAAAGACGTCGCCAAGTTGCCGGGTAACGAGCTTCTCTTCGATGAGCGGGTCGGCCAGCACGTTCTCGGCGGTGAGCGCGGCCGGCGCCGGCTTCTCGACCATCTGGTCGGGAACCTCGGGCATCGTGGCGCGGAGCAGCTCGCCGTCGCATGCCACGTCGAAGCCGCGCCGTTCGCCTCCCGCGTCGGCGACGGCTTCGGTAAACAGGAGTCGGAGCTTATTCGGGCGGTGGAATGCGATTGAGATCTCGTAGTAGGGAATCTCGTGCGGAATTCCCTCGCCGCGGAGGACTGATTCTTCGACGTAGGTCGCGTGATCCGTGTAGGAGCCGGCCTCGCGGTAGACCTTTAGCATCCGGGCGGTGATGTCGACGGCGCGGGCGAGGCTTTTCTCGGCCGCCTCGTGGTCGGCGTGCGACTGCGACGCGGGGGACTTACCGCAGCCCGCGAAGAGCGTGAACCCGATCACGAGGCAAGCGGCGGCATTGCGATATTGGGCGTGCGTCAAGCGTGCGTCATGCATGGCTGGACCTCGGTGCGGGGAGCGGCGCGTCGTGGAGGGCCCCTCGACTTGCCTCTCGATGTGCCCCTCGTCGGGGGCGGTTGCGGCAGCAATAATTGGGCGGCGGCGCCGACCCTCGGGCAGGAATCGCAAGTTACCAGAAATGGGCGCCGCTCGAAATCCATCGGAGCTATCGAGAACGTGACGGTTACAGTGAAATTTGGCGCCGGCCAGTCGTGCAACATCACACTGGGCGAGCATACGGTCTTGGGGCCCGTGCTCGGCGGTATCCCGGGGGAAAGCGTCTCTCGGGGAAGTGTCACCGGGGAAAACGATCCGGCCGCGGCGATTCGAGCAGCCCTGGCGGCGCCGCGTAATTTCCCCCCGGCAGCCGCAGCGGTCGTGCCGGGAGACCGCATCGCGATCGCCTTGGGTCGGGCCGTGCCCCAAGCGGCGAGCATTCTGCACGGCGCCGTGCTGGAACTCGTGCAGGCAGGCGTCGAGCCCGCGAACGTCACCGTCGTCGCCGCCGAGCCGTTCGACGACACGCATCCGGCAACCATGCGGGCGATCGCGAAGCTGGCGGCCGAGGGCGTTCAGTTCGAGGTTCATAACCCGGACGACGAGCAGGGTATCGCGATGGTGGGACTCACGGCCAAGCACGAGCCGTTGCGGCTGAACCGAACCATAGCCGAGGCGGATTTTGTGCTGCCAATCTCGGCGGCCCGCCCCGGGCGTCGCGATGGCGGCCCCGCAAAGTTCGGCGGATTGTTTCCACGCTTCTCCAACCGCGAGACGGCCGACAGGTTTCACGGACGCGGCAAGACCGCGGCGCCCGCGCGCTACGAGCGGCGCGTGGCCGAGGCCGACGAGGCGGGTTGGCTGCTGGGAGTCGGCATGGTTGTGGTCGTCGTGCCGGGGCCCGGCGGCGGCGTGGCGGCGGTGATTGCGGGCGAGCCGGGAATCGCATCGCGAGTGGCGGCCGAGCAGTTCCAGGCGATTTGGGAACGAACGACCGCGCGCGCGGGCGACCTGGTCATCGCGGCCGTCGCGGGCGGCCCCGACGAACAGACGTGGGACACCTTCGCGCGGGCCGTGAAGGCGAGCGAGAAGGTGCGTGCGGCCGAGGGCGCGATTGCCATCTGCAGCGACATCGCGGAACCGCCGGGCGTGGAATTCGAGGAACTTGTCGACGCGGTGGACTACGCCGATGTGGTGAGCCGGCTTCGCGGCCAGGGATCCGCGGAGTCAACGCCGGCGCTCGTGTTGGCGCGGGCGCTCGAGCGCGGGCCGGTGTACTTGCGCAGCCAGTTGCCGGCCGCGACGGTCGACTCGCTGGGGATGACGCCCATCGAGAGCGACGCGGAACTCTCGCGGCTCGCGGCCGGCCGTTGGCACACGGTGGTGATCGAAGAAGCCCAGCGCGTGCGGCCGCGCGTCGTGGGCGGCGGAGGGCCGACATGAACCCGCAAGACGATCCGGTGTTTCAAGCCGAGTACGATGCGGCAACGAGCGGTGCGGCCATCGTGCCGCTCGCCGGCTGGTCGACGTTGCGGATCGCAGGCCGCGACCGGGTCACGTTCTTGCATAACATGTGCACGAACGACATCCGCGGGATTGCGGTTGGCGGGCAGTGCGAGGCGTTCCTAACCGACGTGAAGGGGAAGATCGTCGGCCACGCGCTGGTGCTGGCCACCGAGGACGAGCTCGTACTCGTCGGCGTGCCGGGGCAGGCGGAGCGATTGGTCGGGCATCTCGATCGGTACATTATCCGCGAGGATGTGCGGTTGGAGGATGCCACGTCAAACTCGGCATGGGGTCTCCTTGTCGGGCCGACAGCTCAACGGGCGGCCGAGTCTGGTCTGCCGGGGAGCCCTCTTAAGCCCGTACTTTTCTATGCGCCCTGTGTTCAAGTTTGGACCGGAGGGTTTTGGGTGGGGGAGATTGGCAATGCCCGCGCTAAGCCGCAAGCGGCTGGAGGAGTTGTTTGGGAGTCGTTGCGCGTGGAGTCCGGGTGGCCGTTGTTCGGAGTCGATTTCGATAACTCGAACCTGCCGCAGGAGGTGGGTCGCAACTCCCAGGCGATTAGCTTCCGCAAGGGCTGCTACCTGGGGCAGGAGACGATCGCGCGGATTGATGCGCTCGGGCACGTGAACAAGGGCCTAGCGACGGTGAAGCTCTCGCACGAAGCGGCCGTGGGCGACGAGCTCATCGATGCGGACGGGAAGCCCGCGGGGCGGCTCACTTCAATGGCGTGGTCGCCGAAGGTTGGAGCGTGGCTCGCGCTGGCGATGGCTCGGCGCGGGGTGAATGAGCCTGGAGTGCAGCTCACTTGCGGTGGGCATTCTGCGGCGGTGATTGCCACGCCTGCGGTGGCGCACGTGGCCCCCGGCGACTCGCCGGGGGCTAAATGAAGCCCCGGGGGGCTCGACTCTTCCGATCGGCGAAACCGTTCCGATCGTTGCGCGCCGCATATTCCGAACGCGAAAGCTTTAGGGATTTTGGAATCTGGGGAAAGAGGTGAAGCAGTGCTAGCTGCGCCGACGATAGCACCTCATGACTCAACGTGTTTGCCGCGTTGATTCGCGGACGGTCGAACGCTTTACGGAATCCGGCGCCATCCACCTATATGGGGCGCGATCCTAGCGATCGACGGCCACGGACGCGGCCCAAGTATCCCCGATCCGGTTAAGGAGCTCTCCCGATGAAAAGTTACCTGCTGTCGACGCTGGGCGTCGCCATCGCGCTGTGTAGTGCCGGAAACGCTTCGGCGTTCTTCGGCATGCGTGGCTGCGGATGTGCGGAGCCGAGCTGCGGCTGTGCCTCGGCTTGCGAGCCGAGCTGCGGCTGTGCCGAACCGAGCTGTGGCTGCGAAGCCTCGTGCGGTTGTGAGACGTCTTGCTGCGACCCCTGCTGCAAGCCGAAGCGCGAATGCTGCCTGAAGCGCCTGTTCAAGCGCTGCAAGGACCGCTGTGCGTCGAGCTGCTGCGAGCCCTCGTGCGGCTGCGAAGCGAGCTGCGGTTGTGCCGAGCCCAGCTGCGGCTGTGCGGCTGCCTGCGAGCCGAGCTGCGGTTGCGCTGAGGCGAGCTGCGGTTGCGAGCCCTCGTGCGGTTGCGCCGACGATTGCTGCGAGCCGTGCTGCGCCCCGAAGAAGCGCTGCTGCATCTTCAAGCGCCTGTTCGCCCGCAAGCACTCGTGCTGCGAGCCGACCTGCGGCTGTGAAGCCTCGTGCGGTTGCGAAGCCTCGTGCGGCTGTGCCTCGGCCTGCGAGCCGAGCTGCGGTTGCGCGGTCGAGCCGAGCTGCGGTTGCGCTGGCTAATGGCGGCGGGATCGGACGCCTCGTAAGCGTGCGGTTCCGATGATAGAGAAATCAAGCGGCCCCCTGCATCATTGGCAGGGGGCCGCTTTTTTTGTTGCGCCGGCCGCACTTTGCTCTCTGGAACCCTGTTTCCGCCCCGTGGGGTTCAAATGCTGGACCGCGCGCACGCGTTGCGGGAGAATGATCCTGAGGACTGAGAGGTCCCGGAACAGAGAACAGGGCCCAGGGGTAACGACCATGATTGCAACTCTTCGTCGGGGGTGGCGCTGCGCACTGGCGCTGCTGGTGATCTCCGCAGGGGCGGGCCGAGCGGCGGCGCAGGATCCGCCGGCGGTAATTCCGCCGGCCAATGGCAATGGCGCCCAGCCGCCGGTGAACGCGGCGGTCATGGGACCCAACGGCACGGGATTGGGCAATGGCGGCCTGATCGGCGGCAACAACATGTTCGGCGATCCGGGCGCGGGCGGCGGGTCGCAAGCGGACTTCGATTCGCTGATCGATCTGATCGTCTCCACGGTCGAATCCGAGTCCTGGCAGGAAAACGGCACGGGCGAGGGTGAAATCCAACCATTCCCCACTGGCGTGTGGCTCGATGCGACGGGGAATCTGCGATTTGGCGAGGGCGCCGAAGGCGCGGCGGCGACGCTGGCGGCCGTGCGGGAGAGCGGCGCCGCCGGAGCGTCCCTCCCCCGTCCCCTCCCTTCGAGGGAGGGGGGCCAGAGCGCCGACGCGCGCGTGGCCAGCAAGATGCGGTACGTCTCGCTGCCGCGGCTCGAAGCGGCGATCGCAGCGCGGCAGGCAGCGCATCAGCCGCTCGACCCGGCCATGCTGACGCTCGGCGGGATGCAGCGCGTCGCGTTCGTGCTAGTCTATCCCGAGACTGGCGACCTGGTGCTCGCGGGTCCGGCCGGCGACTGGCGGCCGACGCGCGAGGGCATGGTCGACGCCGCGACGGGTCGGCCCCTGGTGCGATTAGACGACCTGCTCACATTGTGGCGGCGGCAACAGCAGAGCGGTTCGTCGGCGTTTGGCTGCAAGATTTCTCCGCGGCAGGAAGCGCTGGCTCGCACGCAGGAGTATCTGGCTTCGACCGCCGGCCAGGATATCGACGCGAGCGACCGGCGTGAGTGGCTCACCGGGCTGCGCGACGCGCTCGGCGTGCAGGACGTCGAGTACATGAACATCGACCCCAACACCCGCGTGGCGGGGATGCTGCTGGCGGCCGACTACCACATGAAGCTGGTGGGCATGGGCCTGGCCAAGGGCGTGCCCGGCGTGCGGAGCTACCTGGCGACCGTGCGGCTCGGTCCCGGCGGCCAGCCGCCGGCGATGAGCGTGCTGCGGTGGTGGTTCTCGATGCCCGTGTCGACCGTGACGGCGAGCGACGCGGGCGACGCATTCGCCCTGCCGGCCAACTGCGTCGAGGTGCTCAGTGAGAACGAAGTGCTGGCGGCGCGCGGCGAGCGCGTGCATACCGGACAGTCGGACGCCCTCAACAGCCAGTTCGCCAAGTCGTTCACCGAGAACTTCGCGGCCCTGGCCGAAAAGTACACGATTTACGGGCAGCTTTCCCGCGTGTTCGAGCTTTCCCTCGCCCTGGCGGTGATCGAAAAGCAGGGGCTCGCGGAGCAGGTGAAGTGGTCGCCGTCGCTGCTGCTGGACGGCGAACGGCTGCGGCTGCCGCGGGTCGCGACTCCGCAGGGCGTCGAGACGGTGATCAACCACCGCGTGATCGGTGGGCGGCACATCATCGCGGGGATCAGCGGCGGCGTATGGGTCGATGGCAGCAAGAGCCTCGCCATGGCGGCCGCGAGCGGCGAGGCCGCGACGACGCTGGCGAGTATGCGCAAAGCGCCGGCCGCGGTGACTGCGGCGAATGACGATTCACCGGGCAAGGAGGGTTCGTCCGGAGAGATTGTTTGGTGGTGGGACTGATGACTATTTCGGCTGCCAGCGCGGCCCGAGATTGAACGCGTGAACGTCGAACGCATCGGCGGCGGCGCCAGCGCGCGGGCACACGAGCACGGCGGCAACGTCGTGATGGGCGTCGCAGTACTCGGACGCGCCAGCGGGGCCCATCACATAGAACGCAGTCGACAGGGCGTCGGCCTCGGCCCCGCTCGCCGCGACGACCGTCGCCGTATGCACGCCCTCGGCCGGGCGGCCCGTGCGGGGATCGATGAGATGGCCGTAGGGGCGGCCGTCGGCCTCGAAGAATTGCGTGCCGGAGCCGCTGGTGCCGAGCGCTTCGTCGCGGAGGATCACGTCGCCCACGCTGCGGTCGGCGTTGTGCGGATGCGGAATCGCGATGCGCCAGCCGCCGGCGGCTTCGCTGCGATCTCGCCCGCGTGCGAGGACGCTGCTCGACCCACCGTGGCAGAGGTAGTCGTTCACGCCTCGCTCGGCAAGCAGTTGCGCGACGCGGTCGAGCGCGTAGCCTTTACCGACGGCGTTGAGATTGATTTCGACGCTTGAGTCTCGGAACTGGACGGCACGAGCTTCCACGTCGATCGCCAGCTTTTCGCCGCCGACGCGCTCGAGGGCGGCGGCGATCTCCGCGTCGGCGGGCACGCGGCCGTCGCGCTGCAGGAATCCCCACAATCGAGAGAGCGGGCCGCTGGTGATGTCGAAGGCGCCGCCTGTCTCGGAGTGCAGCCAGGCACATAGCTCGATGAGCGAGAAGAGCCGCGGCTCAACTTCGACGGCGTGGTCGCCCGCCGCGCGGTTGAGTTCGATGATTTCGCTCGTGTCGCGGTAGATCGTGAGTTGGGCCTCGAGCTCGTCGATGAGGTCGAGAGCCGCGAGCACGGCGTCGCTCGTCGTCGGGGCGTCGGCGTCGTGGTATTGGATGGCAAATTCGCACGCCATGGCGCGGCGACTGGCTTGGAGTTTGGCGGTCGCGCGGGAACTGGGTGGCGCGGGGGGCGTTGCGGCGCCGCGCCCGGCCGCTGAAGCGGCCTCGCCGGGGGGGGAGCGGAGGCTTGCGGCGCGGTCGGCGATGGCTTGCGTCTTCCCGAGCAGGGCGCGAAACGCGGCCCGGCCGCGGAGGAAGTCGCGTCGAGAGGTCGGTTGGTCGTCGGCCATCGATGCATTATAACGGCGAGCGGTTGTGTTGTTTCAATCGGACATAGAAGCATGGCGTCGGAACTCATCATCAGCGTGTCGGGGCTGCGGGGCGTCGTGGGGGAGACGCTGACGCCCGAGGTCGCGACGCGCTATGTCGAGGCGTTCGCGGCCGACTTGCCGCCGGGGCCTGTTGTGGTCGGACGCGACGGACGGGCGTCGGGGGCGGCGCTTGCTCAGGCGGTTGGCGCCGCACTGGCAAGGCTCGGCCGCGAGGTGTTCGATGCGGGGCCTGCGGCCACGCCGACGGTGGGCGTGCTCATTCGCGACCTGCAAGCGGCCGGCGGGGTGCAGATTTCCGCGAGCCATAATCCGCCGCAGTACAACGGCCTGAAGCTGTTCAGTGCCGCGGGGCGTGTCATTCCAGCCGTGGATGGCGAGTGCGTGTTGCGGCGGTATCGCGAATCGCCTCCCGCTAGCGCAGAAGCCACCGCCGGGGCGATGCGCTCGATCACGGATGCGACCGCAGCGCATCTGCGGCTCGTCGAGTCGATCTGCGACGTCGACCGGATTCAGGCCCGCAAGTTCCGCGTGGTGCTCGATGCGAATCATGGGGCCGGGGCGGTGCTCGGGCGCCGGCTGCTTGAACGGCTTGGTTGCGACGCCGTCGTGCTGGGCGAGACGCCCGACGGACAGTTTGCCCATCCGCCGGAGCCCACGGCGGCCAACCTCGCCATCGTGTTTGACGAAGTCGGCAAGAACGGCGCGGCGATCGGCTTCTGCCAGGATCCTGACGCGGATCGGCTGGCGATCATCGACGAGCGCGGCCGGTATCTGGGCGAGGAGTACACGCTCGCGTTGTGCGTCGATCATGTGTTGCGGTCGCAGCGGACGGGACCGGTGGTCACGAATTGCTCCACGAGCCGGATGGCCGAGGATTTGGCGGGCAAGTATGGCGTGCCGTTTTTCCGCTCGAAAGTGGGCGAAGCGAATGTCGTCGATCTCTTGCTTAAGGAAAACGCCGTGATCGGCGGCGAAGGGAACGGCGGAGCGATCGATCCACGCGTCGTGCTGGTGCGCGACAGTTTTGTGGGCATGGCGCTGGTGCTCGACGCGATGGCAGCCCGTGCAACGACCGTGAGCGCGTTGGCGGACGAGTTGCCGCGGTATGCAATTCACAAGACTGCGATCACCGTGCCCGCGGAGAAAATGGCGGTTGCGCTGAACGCGATTGAACGACATTTCCGCGAGGCCACGGCCGACCGGCTTGATGGCTTGCGCCTCGATTGGCCCAGCGGCGCGTGGCTCCTGGTGCGGCCGAGCAATACGGAGCCGATCGTGCGAGCGATTGCAGAGGCGCCGACGGCGGCGGAGGCTCAGTCGCTGTGCGAAGGCGCGGCGGCGGTGATGGCCGCGGTTTGAGGCATGATGTGGCCGTCACGGGATTCGCCGGCGGTGATGTCGAAAAAGTCGCCGAGGGGGGCGGAGCAGGACCTGATCTCTACCGGTGCGTAACGGCAAGACGTCCCGATGAGGCGGTCGTCGGGAATCCCTCCCCTAGCCCCTCCCTTCGAGGGAGGGGAATTGAGAGGCGACTCGACGAGGACGCGGAGCTGCATGCCGCGTAGGGTTGCGAAGTAGGCGTCGCGGAGTTCGCACTCCACGGCGGCGAGTTCCTGCAGCCGCTCTTGCTTCACGTGCTTCGGCAACTGGCCCGGCATCGTCGCCGCGGGCGTGCCGCGACGGGCGCTGAATGGAAAGATGTGAATCTTCGAGAACGCCGCCTGACGGCACGCGTCGACCGTCTCGGCAAATTCGGCGTCGGTCTCGCCGGGGAAACCCACGATCACGTCGGTGGTGATTGCCGGCCGATCGAGCCGCTCGCGAAGCAGGTTGCAGCGATCGACAAACCGGCGGCTGCCCCAGCGGCGACGCATGCGCCGGAGCACGCCGTCGCTGCCCGACTGCATCGAGATATGCAGGTGCGGGCACACCTTTTCGGGGTGCTCGGCCATCACGTCGATCAGCTCGCGGGTAACTTCGGTGGCTTCGATGCTCGAAAGCCGCACTCGGAAGTCGCCGGGTAGTGCGGCGATCGCTCGCACGAGGTGGGACAGCCGCGTCCAATCGTCTTTCGCGGCGCGAAGGTTCCAGTCGACGCCGTAGTGGCCCAGGTGGATGCCGGTGAGCACGACCTCGCGGAAACCGCGATCGACCAGGCGGCGGACCTCGTCGAGAATGTGCGCCACCGGCCGGCTGGTGAGATTCGGCCGCACGTGCGGGATGATGCAGAAGCTGCACCGCAGCAAGCAGCCGTCTTGCACTTTCACGTAGGCACGGCGGCGGCGAGCGAACCCGCTGATGCCGGTGGGCACATCCGTGACGCCGAACCGGCCGAGCAGGTCCGGCAGCTCGCGTTTGTCGGTGACGACTTCGGTGACGTTGGGCAGCGAAGCGACCTCGTGCGGCGCCCGCGTGGCGTAGCAGCCCATCACCACGATTTTTGACGCGGGATTCTCGCGCGCGAGCCGGCGAATCACCTGCCGGCTTTTGGAGTCGCCCTCCCCTGTCACCGTGCACGTGTTGACGATGCACAGATCCGCGGGCTCCGCGTCGACGGCGTCGACATAGCCGATGCCCAGCAGC
>JANOIK010000703.1:0-9276 GCA_031407585.1 Planctomycetota bacterium
GACTTCTCGCTAGGCGCGCTGGAACTCTTTGACGCGCGAGATTGAAAGCACTCATTCGCTTGGGGGTACTCCGATGGTCCGAACGTTTGTAGCGGTGCTGCTCGCGGCGGTCATGTGCTCGAGGGCACTGGCACAACAGCCGGCTGCGAATACCAGTGACGACGAAGCTGCGATCCGGGCCGCCATCGCGTCCTACGTCGAGGCGTACAATCGCGCCGACGCGAAGGCCGTCGCGGAACATTGGGGCGAGACCGCGGAATGGACGAGCCCGAGCGGCGAGCACTTCGTGGGCCGCGCGGCCATCGAACAGGCGATGAGCGACGTCTTTGCGGACAGCAAGGGGATGACGATCGAGGTCATCGATCCCAAGATTCGCTTCGCCACCGCGGATGTGGCGGTCGAAGAAGGCGATGTCCGCGTCATTAGTCCCGGCGAGCCCACCACCGAGTCCGCTTACATCGCGGTTCACGTGAAGCAGGACGGCGACTGGAAGCTCAACACGGTGCGCGAAACGGAAACGCGCGAGACGGCCGTCGCGCCGGAGGCTCTCGCCGAGTTGGCGTGGATGGTGGGCGACTGGACCGACGCCGACGGTGAGTCCACCACGGAGACAACCGTGAAATGGTCCAAGAACAACGCGTTCCTGATGAGTGACTTTCGCGTCAGCGTCCCGGGCATGGACGACCTCGAGGGCGCCCAGTTCATCGGCTGGGACGCCGGCTCCGGCGTGATTCGTTCGTGGATGTTCGATTTCGACGGCGGATACGGCGAGGGCGTGTGGGCGCGCGAAGGAGATCGCTGGACCGTGGACTTCGCCCAAGTCCTGCCCGACGGTCGCAAGGCCACGTGCACCAACATCTACACGCTCATCGACAACGACCACTACAACTGGCAGTCGGTTGATCGCCAAGTCGACGGCGAGCCTTTGGCGGATGCTGGCGAGGCCGTTGTCGTCCGCAAAAAGGCGCCCGCCGAGGCATCGGTCGAGGCATCGGCCGCGACCGAGTGACCTGCGGCGATCATGTCGGCGTGGCGTAGTCAGTCCTGCAAATTCAACGAAGTCGCGAGGGCGCCAAAATGAAAAAGCTCAGCCTGTTTGTCGCGTGGCTCATGATTGCCCTGACCACCATGTCCCCTGACGCACTCGCGCGAGGCGGCCGAGGCGGGGGCGGGGGCGGCGGGGGCCGAGGAGGCGGAGGAGGCGGAGGGATGTCCCGGGGTGGCGGAGGAGGCGGGGGCGCGTCGCGGGGCGGCGGTGGCGGGGGCGGAGGAATGCCTCGCGGGGGCGGAGGCGGTGCGCGCCCGAGCCAGCCCGTCAATCGCGGGCCGTCCATGAGTCGATCGGCGGGCCCTGCTGCCGGCTCGCGCGGCCCGGGGATGTCATCCAGCGGCGTGCGCGGGGCAGCGGGCGCTGCCCGACCCGCAGCGCGTCCGGCAGCTCGACCCGGCAGTAGTTTTTCAGGCGCCGGCGGAGCCCGACCCGGTGGAGCCCAACCCGGCGGCGGAGCGCGTCCGGGCGGCGGCATGGCCGGCGCCGCGCGGCCCTCGACCGGTGACATCAACAGTTTCTTGGGAATCCCCTCGAGCGCCGCCCGACCGGGAGTTGCCGGCGGCACGCGACCCGCTGCCGCGACCGGCGCGGTTCGACCGGGGGCTGCGACCGGTGATGTTCGACCTGGAGGCGCTACCGTCGCAGTTCGACCCGCCGGCGGCGCGAGCGTCGCATTGAGACCTGCCGCGGGCGCCCCGGCCGGCGGCGTCCGGCCAGGCGTCGGGGGCGGCGGAATCGGTACGGCCGTGGGCATTGGCGCCGGCGTCGGGGCGGCCGTGGGAGTTGCCGGCGGAGCCGCCGACTTGGGTAGGCCAGGCGTCGGAGGGCCAGGCGTGGGAGGACCAGGCGTGGACGGACCGAGAGGACCGCTCGATCCTCGCGGACCCCTTGATCCTCGCGGCCCACTGGATCCGCGCGGCGTCTTCGACCCGCGCGGCGTGTTTGATCCGCGCGGCGCCCTCGATCCACGCGGCGCGTTCGATCCGCGCGGCGCGTTCGATCCGCGCGGTCCTCTCGACCCACGATCGTATTACTACCCGGGCTGGGGCTCAGCGGCCGCCTGGTATGGCTACGCCGGGGCGCCGTTGTCGTATTCCTACGGCGACGCCGTCACCTATCAGGACGGCGCCGTCTACTACGGCGATCAAATGCAGTGCACCGCCCAGGAGTACTACGACCAGGCCGCTGCGATCGCGGACTCGACGGACCCCGCTCAGAACGAAGAGTGGCTCCCTCTCGGCGTGTTCATCGTAACAACCGAGCAGGGCCAAACCACGAGCGACAAGTTCGTCCAACTGGCGCTCAACAGAGAGGGCGCCGTGGCGGGCGTTCTGTACGATCGGCTCGCCGACCAAGAGACGCAGCTCACTGGCGCCGTCGACAAAGAGTCGCAGCGCGTGGCCGTCCACATCGAGGGCGGTGACGGGACCATCGCCGAAATGGGGCTGTATAACCTGTCGAACGACGAGGTGCCCGTGCTCATCCATTTCGGCGCCGGTCGTCAGGAAATGCGGTATCTTGTCCGGCAGGAGCCGCCCGCGGACGAAACGCAGCAGCCGGCGCCGGCGCCGCCACAGTAGGCTGCGAAAAAGGCGACGCGAACGCATGGATATGGCTCGCGGGTCAGCAGCGCAGCGGGCAGCCACTCACCATCGGAATGCGGATGTGCCCTGCCTCCCGCCGCCGCTCGTCGTCTGATAAATCATTCCGTCTGTCTCGAGCGTGGCAAACGATGAATACAACTCCGCGTCGTCCGGAATCATCGTCCAGCCCGTAGTCGTGAAGACGTAAATCACGTAGTCCCCCTTGGGATAGTATAAACGCTTATTCTCGGGAATTGGCCCTTTGGCAAGAACAAGCATCCGAGGCCGACTCTTGCTGCTGCCCTGCGAACCCCGCCAACGAAGCGATCCCTCAAAGCCTTGGGAGGAAAGAGTCGAGAGCATGTCGTCCGTAAGCCATTTTCGATACTCGGAACCGGTGACGTGAAGGTCCGCATCCGACGGCGTCCACTCGAAATACGCGATGGCCGGCCTGCGGAATTCTCCGTCGGTAATTCGATGGAGCAGCGTCTGAGCCCCGAATCCGACGCCGACTAAGAGTGCCCCTGCCATGATTGGAATCGAGAAGATCTTTCGCCGCGGAAAGAAGAGGCAGAACGCCAAGAGTGCGAAGTATCCTCCGATCAGCAAGAACGCGATTGGAAAAATGATCTGGGTTGCGGACGGCACAAGAGATTGCGTCGCAGGAATACAGTAAGTCCCAATCCCAAGCGTGCAAAAAATCGACAGCCATCGCCCGGCGTTGGGGTAAGCCAGAGCAACAAACGCAGAAAGCATCAACCCCAGCGCGGAACCAAGTGCGACGTATTGAATTGGGTGAGTCGGAGCGCCCCAGACTGCCCACATCAACGCTCGATAGACAATGAAGCTGTAGAGGAGCCCGCCAACAAACAGGACGACGAACTGGTGACCGCGATTCATACTGGCTAACCTGTTACAAGTTGGCAATTCCCGATCCAATCTGCTCATCGGGAACACGGCATCCATTGAACCGCCATGCAGAGCTCGCATTAACTTTTCTCCTCCGCGCTCGCTATACGGGCCGGCGTCGACCCTTGCTGTAAGGGCGCCAACTGGGAGATATGAGGCGAAAAGGGACAGGTCCGGTTAGATAAGTCAACGAAACCGTCCATCTCTCGTCGGCAGAGATCCGCTTTGCACTAGATATTGTACAGGCGCCGCCTGCCGCAGCTCCGATCCGCGAACGTCCGCCAAATCCGCGTTCATCCGCGTCCCCTTCGTCTCCGCTGACGCGGATAACTACCGGACTCCACGTAAAAAAGCACGACAATGAAGCGAGCACTTTTCATACTGGCGACCCTGCTCCTGCTCACTGAAACCGCATTCTCACAGGATCCGAACTTCCACATCTTTCTCTGCTTCGGCCAGTCGAACATGGATGGCTCGGCGCCGGCCGAGGAGCAAGACAAAGCGTCGCCCGGCGAGCGGTTCCAAATGCTCGCGGCGCTGGATTTTCCGGATCTCGACCGCAAGCAGGGCCAGTGGTATCCCGCCGCGGCGCCGTTGTGCCGTCCGTCGTCGGGCATCGGGCCGACGGATTATTTTGGCCGCACGCTGGTCGAGAAGCTTCCGCCGAACGTGAGAGTTGGCGTCGTTGTCGTGGCGGTGCCGGGCTGCGACATTGGGCTGTTCGACAAGGACGCCTACGAGCCGTTCGCCGCCAAGGCCCCCGAGTGGATGGCCGACATGATCCGCCAGTACGGCGGCAATCCCTACGCGCGTCTCGTGGAGACGGCGAAGGTCGCCCAGAAGGCCGGCGTCATCAAGGGCATCCTGCTCCATCAGGGGGAGACGAACACGGGCCAGGCCGACTGGCCCGTTAAAGTGAAGATCGTCTACGACAACCTGCTGACTGACCTGAGCCTCAAGGCGGAGGACGTACAGCTGATCGCCGGTGAAGTGGTGGGCGCCGACCAGGATGGCGGGTGCGCCGCGATGAACCCGATCATAGCGACGCTGCCAGCGACGATCCCCACCGCGCATGTCGTCTCATCGAAAGGCTGCGAGGCGCAGGCGGATCGCATCCACTTCACCGCCGCCGGCTACCGTGAACTGGGCAAGCGCTACGCCGAAGCGATGCTGCCGCTGTTGGTGCGGAAGTCGGAATAGCTCGCGGATGAACGCGGATTGGGCGGATGCACGCGGATCAGCCAATACAGGATGACCGCCACCAATTCCAACGCTCCGCACGTCGTGCTGGTCGTGCCGTCGTGGTGAAGTTCTCTCCGTTCCGACCTTGGCGTCCTTGGCGGTTCCTCTCTTCCGTATAGATCCGCGAACATCCGCCCAATCCGCGTTCATCCGCGTTCCATTCCCACTGCAAATTCTAAGGAGAGTAGCGTGGGTAAACTTAAAACCGGGACCCATCCTACGGCTGCTGAATTGGACGCGGATGAACGCGGATTTAACGGATTTGCGCTGATCTAATCTGTTCCTCCGCTTAATTCGCGTTCACCACGTGTTCCATTCCCACTGATCCTCGGGAGAATCGGAGTCGTGAGTGGGGTGGGTCGACGGTCTTCTGTTAAACCACCGTTGGCCGCGCACGTCGTCTGCGAGACTTGCTTTTCAGGGAGTGAGGCTTCATAGTGAATTTGAATACTGCGTGTTTTCTTGACAGTCTGCCGTTATGCAAATGCCGCGAGTGCTTGCTCTTTTCGAGGTCGACTTTATGAGCCGGACGACAGCTTGGCTTCTTACCTCGCAGCAGTCTCTTCTCGCGAGAAGGTTTTCAACCGTACTGCCGAGGCCGGTCTTGCGGGCGGTGACGGCCCCGATGACGCCGGCGGCGATGATGCTGGTCGCGTTGATGCTCGGCGGGACGTCGGTTCGCGCGGGCCAAATCTACTGGACGGCGACCGGGTCGGACACGATTGAGCGCAGCAACGCCGACGGATCGCAGCGCGAGTTGCTGGTTTCAGGGCTCGGCCAGATCGTGGGGCTCGAGGTCGACCGGCTCGGCAACACGATGTACTGGCTCAATCGCACATCGGCCACGCTGCAGCGGTCGACGCTCACGAGCCAAAATGTGACCGACGTCGCTACGGTTGCTGATGACTCGCTCGACGTGCGACTCGACCGGACCAACAGCAAGCTCTATTGGTCGACGGGCTTTAAAAACTCGATTGCTCGCGTCGGGACCAATGGCCCGCAAGGGCCGCAAGTAATTCCTGCCTCTCCAGCGACGACGCTCAACTTTCCCGATGGGCTGGCCATCGATTCGGCCGGCGGTTTCCTGTATTGGACGGAGGTGTTCGGCAAGCGGATCGCGCGATCGGATCTGAACGGAGGGAACGTCCAGACGCTTGTGACGACGCAGTCGGAGTTCGGAATCAGCGATGTCGTGCTCGACGTGCCGGCGGGGCTCATGTACTGGACCGAGCCGCTAGGCCAGCTCATCCGCCGAGCGAATTTGGATGGATCGAACGTGCAGACGGTGCTTACGCTGACCGAACGTCCATTCGGGCTGAGCCTGGATCATCATGGCAACATCTATTGGGCGGACTTTAACGGCGGTCGCATCCGTCGCGGGTCGATTGCCGGGGGCTCGGTGACCACCGTCGTGTCCGGACTGTCGGCGCCGCGAGACGTGATTTATGTCGTTCCCGAGCCGGCGTCGTTGATGTTGTTCGGCGCGGCCGTAACGTGGCTGCTGTGTGTGCGCGGGTCAGTTGTGAGAGTGGCAGCACGTCGCGGGGGGGGATGAGTAGGTTGGGTGGACGATCATCCGTTAACCCAACGATGCCCCTGATGGCGGTGATGGGTTCCGGCGGACCTGGGCCTATCCTACTGGCTGATGGGATGGGTTCAGAAGAAAGAAGTGGACGCGAATGAACGCGGATTCAACGGATTTGCGCTGATCTGATCCGCGTCTGTCCGCTCAATCCGCGTTCATCCGCGTCCCATTCTCCGCCGCGCCTTTCTTTCAACCAAGCTTGGCAATCAGCTTCTGCCGCCGATAGCTGTGGTACTCGACCTCGAGCGCATGCCGCGGCGAGCCGAGATACTTCACGCCATTGCCCAAGTCGGCTCGTAGACGAAGCTGCCAGCTTCGTTCTTCACGTGCCGGGGACGGACGAAGCTGGCAGCTTCGTCTACGAAAGCTTGGCAATCAGCTTCCGCAGCCGCCGACGATAGCTGTGGTACTCAACCTCGAGCGCATGCCGCGGCGTGCCGAGATACTTAACGCCGTTGCCCAGGTCGGGCGTTTCCGAGCTCTTCAAAGCATCGAACCACGCGGCGCGGGGCGAGTTATCTTCCAGTGCCGCGATGTATCTCGCCAACAGTTGCGCCTGGTAGTCCACGAGCCCCCACTGCCCGCTCGCCGGTTGGAGGAGGCCGAGGCAGAACAGGTCATTCCGCTGCGGGTGAAACACGTTGAGAAACAGTCGCGGCGCGCCGTTGTGCCAGTTGAGAAGTTGCTCCTGGTCTTGCTCACGAATGAACGGAAACGTCACGCGGTAGCCCGTCGCGTAGATGATGAGGTCGACCACGTCCTCTCGGCCATCGACGAACCGCACGCGGTTGCCGTCGAGCCGTTCGACGTCGGGTCGCAGCGCGAGATTGCCGTGGCCGACGTGGTGATGAATCTGCGAATTGATGATCGGGTGGCTCTCGAACAGACGATGGTCCGGCTTCGGCACGCCCGTTCGCCACGCGGGGCCGAGGACCAAGTGCGAGACAAACGTCCCGGCCAGCCGCCGCAGCCACAGCGGCGTCCGCAGCCACAGCGCGATCTCGCCGCATTGATCGATCGGCAGCCCGCGCCAGAATTTCGGCAGAATCGGATACGACCGTCGCATGCTGAGCAGCGCGCTCTTGGCATGAATGGCCGCCTCGACGGCGATGTCGCACCCGCTGTTTCCTCCGCCGACGACGAGCACGCGCTTCCCGCGGAGCACGTCCGGCGTCTTGTACTGGCACGAATGCAACGTCTCGCCGTCGAACGCTCCTGGATACTCCGGCCACCGCGGGTTCCAATTGTGCCCGTTGGCGATGACGACGCCGCGATAATGACGCTGCTCGCCGCTCGTGAGCGTGACGCGCCAGCCGCCGCTCGACCTTCCCCCGCTCCCCCCCCCCTTGTGGGGTGGGGTGGGGGGTGGGGGTTGAAGCGGGCACCCGGCGCCACCCCCGTCCCCAACCCTCCCCTCCAGGGGGAGGGGGCCGGAAGAATCAACAAGTTCAATGCGCTCCACGCCGCGATTAAACTCAATCCGCTCGTACAACCCAAAATGCCGCGCGTAGCTTCGCAGATACTCAAGCGCCAGCTCATGGCTTGGATACTCCGGCCACTCCTCCGGCATCGGAAAATCCGTGTACTCCGTAAGTTTTTTGGATGAAATGAGATGCGTCGAAGCGTAGACGCTGCTGGCCGGCTTGCCGAAATACCAGTTCCCGCCGACGTCGTCCTCGCGCTCCAGGCAGTCGAAGGGAATCCCCGTCTCCAGGAAGTTTTTGGCGGCCGCCAGACCCGAGGATCCGGCCCCGATGATGCAATATTTGCCGGTTTCGGAGGGGGGCATGGGAAAATTGTCGGCAGGGGGTTGACGGGCAGATCGCGTACATGTACGCATGTGTATAAATCGACGGGCGTCACTTGCCCACCAGCTTTGGAGCAATCCAGTATCGTCGCGAAATCATGGTGACTCAAGGCGCCGACGCCCATGCGATGCCCCTGTTGCGTGAGGGACGCACCCTCCACGGCGCCAACGTGCGCCGCCTGATGGCCCGGCTGGGGCTTACTCAGGCCGACGTCGTCGCCGCCACGGGGCTCGACGAGCGGACGGTCCGCAGCCTCATGCGCGGCAATTCGCAGCCGCACGCACGCACGCTCCACAAGTTTGCCGCGGGGCTCGGCGTCGACGCCGACGAGCTTTTTCAAGAGCCCGCCATCGGGCTGCACGGCAGCCAGGTCGCGGCGTTCGACCGGTCCACCAATCCTGCCGTTGCCGGCGTCATTGAACGACACCCCGAGCTGTTCGCCCAGTGGCAAGCCGCCGACTTCGAAGAGCTGTACAGCCGCGTGGCCGTCGGCGGCGAGCTGACCGAAGCCGGCGCACTCGCCTCGGCGCGCGCGATGAACGAGCGGCGCGAGCTCTTGCTGCAGGTCGCGCTCATTCTCGAATCCAGCGAAGCCGAGCTGCTCCGCGAGTTCATCGCGCTGCTTCATCGCCGCGCGACGACATTCCCCAACTGATCCTCCGCCCCCTCTCCCTTGTGAGGAGGTGAACGGAGGAGCAAAAACTAGGTCTCGCCCCGCGAGCGCACCTCGTACGGATCGTACTCGCCCAGCTTGCGGTCGCACCAATCGACTGTGCGCTCCAGCGCAGCCAGCCACGGCGCCCAAGCGACCTCCTCATCGTTCACGGTCACCGTCGGCTCTTCATTGCCGAGCAGCAGCTGCATCTGCTCCAGCGCCAGGCCGCGAATCGATTCGATCTGCTGAAGATCAACGCTCATGAAAAAGCTCCTTTGCGAAAGAAAAAATGTGGCCCCGGCCACCCCCGGCCGGGGCCACTCCCCAAACCACCCGACATCGGCTGAGGCGCTCATCCCCTAGCGCATCAGCCGGTCGCCCACAAGCCCGTGCACTTCACGACGTACCGCGGGTTGAGCACCGCCGCGGCGCCACGCTCGCTC
>JANOIK010000785.1:0-4084 GCA_031407585.1 Planctomycetota bacterium
GTGATCTCGGCGCCCTTGTCCGGGAACTCGGGAACGTACGTCCGCACGTCCGCGTCCAGGTCGAGCAATCCCTTTTCGACCAACTGCATCGCGGCGATCGCGGTGACGGGCTTGGCAACCGACGCCCAACGGAACTGCGTCCCGTCAAGATCGACCGCAACGCCCTCTTCGCGATCGGCATAGCCATAGGCCTTCGACCACGCCACCTCGCCCCCATCGATCACGATGACCGCCAGGCCCACAATCTCCTGCTTCTCCACCTCCGCCAGCAGCGTGGCATCGATCTTGTCGGCAAGAACGAAAAGCTGATCTTGTGCGGACGCAGCGCATGCGACCAACAGAGAGAAGCCAATCGCAAGAAGTCGCAACATGGTGTCATCCTGTTTCGATCGAGCCCACACCGTCACTTCGGTCAGCCGGCCGGAGTCGACTCTGTACCCTCCCGTCCCTTCGCGTCTTCGAGGTATTCGACCGCCCAGGGCAAATATTGCCCACCCGGCAAGCCCACGCCTGAATCGGGTGCCATGCCCACGTCCACGTGGGCATGAGAGGCGCGAAAAACGCACGCCGACGAAGAAGACGCGTTCCGCTCGCTCCGCTCCGAGAACGCCAACGGCGTTCCCTCATTCAGCCCGGGGTTGGCCGCCCCGCGGCGGACCCCGGGTCACAGCGCCGTCGCCGAACCGGCCGAGCCAAACGCCCACCAACAATCGGCGGCGCCCCGAGGTCGAACCAATCTGCGAATTCCCAAGCCTATCCGCGCCGCCGGCGAAACAGACCCTGCCCCAGCAACCCGACGACCGCCATCAGCGTCCAGCCCCCCGGCTCAGGAACTACCGCCGTCGATGCGACGCTGATCGACGGCCCGCCGAAGTTGGTTCGCCACGACGTGTAATCGGATTGCGTGTACCGTGTGCCGAGGCCTCGTTGCAAGACGAGGACGTCATCGCCATTCACCGCGCCGTCGCGGTTAAAATCACCCGGGGTATTGGTGGAGACCAGCACGAGCGTCGAAACGCTGAAGGCGGGCATCGTGTACTGGAACGCGTTGAGGTTGCTAAGCACGATATCCGCCGCCGCTTGGGGGTTCGTACTAGCGCTGGTGAGCTGGTAAACCTTGGCCAGATCAAAAATGCGATCATGCTCGATCGAAATCCCGGTGGTCACCGAGCTGCCGGTGCGATTGATCGCGACGATCACCATCCGGCTCGGGTCGCTGGAATCGATGCTCGCATACACGGCTGACTGGGCGATATTCGACGTGCTGGCCTTGAACGACGTGTCGCCAAAATCACCGCCGGCGCGATCGTAATTGAGAAACATCTTGAACGCGCCGTCGATGTAGCTGCCGCCTCCCCAGACATTCGCCGCGAAGACCCCATCGCGGCCGAAAATCCCCAGCGCGTCCGCCTCGGCAATCGCGCCCGAGATGTGGTTGTTGCCGCCGAAGTTGTATTCCGTGATCCCAATCTTGGTGCCCGGATTAAAATCGTCGATGTCGCGCTGCACCCGCGGGAGCAACCTGATCGGCCCTTGAGTTCCCCACTGTGCGATCCAGCTATTCTCGCCGACAACGGGATTCGAAGTGCTGAACCCGTACGTGGGATCCCAAAGCGACCGCGGCGCTTGGACGCGCGCCGCAACGGCGGCGGGCGTGGCAATTTCGCCCGTAATGCGCTGCCCGTCGGCGTACGCCTCCGTGTACCAGTGCAAATCGAGAACGTCCATTAGCTTGCGGCCCTGGGCAACTTCCTGCGTGCGCACCTGTTGCAACAGCCACTCGTGGTAATGCATCTCGCCAGTCTGATCGCCGCCCGGGTGCGAGGGATTCGTCACCGCGTCCGGCGCGCTGGTTAGATTCACGAAGTCGGTCCATCCATAACCAACGCCGCCAAACACGATCGCGTTGGGATTCACGTCTTTGATCGCGCCGGCATGAGAGATCGTCTTGTCACGCAACTCCGCAAACGTGGGCGCGTACGGATGAATCGTCGGATGCGTGCGACCGCCCGAGCTCGCCGGAAATCCCGGATACGGCGGATTCTCCCACGGCCGCGGCTCGGAGCCCGACTGCCAACCGGACGGGAGCGCCTCCCCCCACAGCCCCGGTTCATTGTCGAGGCTATAGAACACCGGTTGCGTAGGGGTCTTGAAGTCCTCGACCCAGTAGGCAAGCTCGTCGGTGAAGACGTATTGGTCGGTTTTGTTAGGCGTGGTCGAGAGCGGGTGTGCGATGGGATCTGCATAGGCGGGCACGGACGACTTCTTCGCAACCACTTGCTTCCATCGCGGCGACGGCGCGATCTCCGTTTCGTCGACCGTCCCATTGCCGTCGGCCGCAACGTAACCGGCCATGGGGACCGTCACGAGCGTCGCCTGTCCCTGGGCCGCAGCGCTCTGAATGGCCCCGCGGAAGGCGTTGCCCGGCGGGTCGTTGGCGCCGCCCGAGCCGAAGTCGCTATGGTGATACCAATCGCTGCCCGCGTTCGAGGCATTGTTTTCCCAGTTGTAGCTGGTCGTCCGATTGCCGCCGATGCGATTGAACGTGGCGTTGGGAATTTCGTTGAAGTTGGTGCCATAAATCCACGGCGAGATGGCTTTCACGTTCTGGCCCGAGTTGAGCGTGAACTGAACGGCGCCTCCGCCAGGGCTGTCAGGCGTGATCGCGCGCGCCGTCGAGGCCAGCGCCGTAATTAAAACGACGCCGACCCCCGCCAACAGACAAGACTTAATTCGCATTGCCGCCTCCGCCTTCCACAAGTCCGCCCCAGCCGTCGGGTCGTGCGCCAACAACCTGGCCACGGCCCGCAGCATTATAACCGCCCAGACGCGAACGTACGCAAAAGCGTTTCGGCAAACCGCCGCCAGAAACACGCTGCTGGCGCCCCTCCCGGCTCCCTTCTGCTCAGCTGAGCTCGCCGGACGCCGTGCCTCCGTGGTTAGCCCCCCTCAATTTGTCCGTCTTCTTTGCGTTCCGTCCTTTGCGCCTTAGCGCCTTTGCGAGAGGTCCCCTTCCGACTTCTCATCTGCGTCCTCTGCGGACCACCTGCGAAAACACGGAACTCACGCCAAGGCGCAAAGCTCGCAAAGGACGGAGCCAAGACAGTTAACCACGAATAGCACGAATGACACGAACGGGAGAATCAATGGGAGAAGAGGAAGCCATCTCCCAACTCCTTCTTATTCGTGTCCTTCGTGCAATTCGTGGTTCAAATCCGCCGCATTGGCTTTCTTTGCGCTACTGCAACACCCGACCCACCGGCTCCAGCATCGGCGGCGGTTCCTCGTCCATATACTGCAGCAGGTTGATCTCGATCGTCCGCGTGATCGCCGCCAACGGCAGGTCCTGCGGCTCGATGCCGAACGGCTCCTCGATCTCGTCCCCGATTTCGTCCAGCCCGAAGAACGCGTGGCAGATCATGAACACCACCAACGGCGTCATCCACTGCGTGTCGTTGACAATGCCGAACGGCAGCAGCAGCGCGTAGAATCCAACGATGCGGTGAATGAGCGTCGTGTACGCGAACGGCACGGGCGTGTTGTCGATCCGCTCGCACCCGCCCTGGATCGTGGTCATCTCGGTCAGGCTCTTCTCGAACACCGGCATGTGGATGTCGCGAATCCACCCCTGCCGCCACGCGAAGGCCAGCCGCTCGCTCATGTCGCGCGAGATCGCCAGCGGCACGTTGCGCTGGCCGCGCAGCCGCGCGATCTCCTCCGCCGTGAGATACGGCGCCAGTTCGTCCCACGGCTCGGTGTGCCGCAGCTGGTGCTTCAGCGCGTAGACGAACGCGATCATCCGGTGCGTCAGTTCGCGCGCGATGCCCGCGTGCTCTTCCCGCGAATCCGCGACGATGAGCGTCGCGACTTGCCGCGTGAACGTGCGGCTGACATTGACCAACGCACCCCACAGCTTGCGACCTTCCCAGTAACGGTCGTACGCCACGTTCGTGCGAAAGCCGAGGAACACCGAGATCGCCAGGCCGATGAGCGTGAACGGGGCGATCGTGAGCGTGAAGGCGTCGTAGCCGGCCATCGCCTCGAGCCAAGTGACGACCGCCGCGAACGCGGTGAACGCGAGCGT
>JANOIK010000828.1:0-2846 GCA_031407585.1 Planctomycetota bacterium
TCCGCCGCCAAGCGCTGGCGACTGCTCAACGGCTCCCAGCACCTCCCCGACGTCATCCAAGGAGTCCAGTTCATCGACGGTATCAAGCCCCAGCAAGACGCCGCCTGAAACTCCTCATCCACAACAATTGACAATATCTCGCGCGGCCCAACTATGGAACACATGGTGGTGCAGATGCGGCGCAGGAATTATGATGTGTACTACATTCTGCCGTTGGTTCCTCCGTCCCGCTGCACCCATCCGGTTAACGACAGTGATTCACTCCATTAAGGCGGCTTCAATTCTGTGCAGCGGCGCGCTTGCAATTTTCGCTTTGAATGCCGGCGATTCAATCGCTGGCGTTCGCACCGTTTTCCTCAGTGGACAACACGCCCCTGGGACGCCCGACGGCACGGTGTACGCGTACTCCAATAATCCGCCTGCGGTGAATGATTTAGGGCAAACGGCCTTTTTGGCCCACCTGACCGACGGTGCTCTGACCAATCTTGAGGATGGAATTTGGTCGGAGGCTTCCGGCGCCCTTCACGGGGTGGCGCGCGAAAGGAATCAAGCTCCCCCTGCCTCAATGGATTTGCAATTCTTCAATCTCGGCCCCCCGACATTGAATGGCGCCGGCCAGTCTGCCTTTTACGCAATTGCCAAGCAGAATCTTGGCGATGCGAGCTACTCGGGTGTGTGGAGAGAGGATGCGGGCAATCTCGAATTAGTAGCGGTTGGCGGCAGCCATGCGCCGGGCACGCCCAACGGCGTCAACTTCAGCTCGGGCGGACTCATTAACGGGCTTGTGCTATTGAACGCCGCTGGGCACACCGCATTTAAATTCTTTGTGAGCGGCGACGCCGTCGCGTCTACCAATGACATAGGTATATGGTCGACGAGTACCGGCAGTCTTGACCTTGTCGCGCGCAAGGGCAACCAAGCTCCGGACGCTCCACTAGGAGTCACGTTCAATAGTTTGGGTGATCCAGTGCTCAATGATTCTGGTGCAGTGGCATTTGCGGCATCGATGACGGGAAGCGGTACTCAATTCGGATTCGACGGAATTTGGTCGGGCATGCCTGGCAACGTCCACCTCAAAGTTCGAGACGGGAACGATGCGCCGGGAACTCCGCCAGGCGTCAAATTTCTTACATTTGCGGAACCGGCCCTGAACGATTCGGGACGATCGGCATTTCTGGCAATACTTGCCGGCGCCGGCGTCGATAGCACGAACGACGTCGGAATTTGGTCGGAAGGCGCCGGCAACTTGGAGCTACTCGCTCGCGAAGGAAGCCACGCGCCCGGCGCCGGCGGCGACGTCACGTTTTCAGGATTCAATTATCCAGTTCTAGATGTCGCCGGACGGACGGCATTTGCCGCGTCCTTAAGCGGAAGCGGGGTTGACGTTTCAAATGACGCCGGGATCTGGGCAGGTACGTCGGCCGACTTCAAACTGTTGATTCGCGGCGGGACCCAAGCTCCCGGTACGCCCAGCGGGGCGAAGTTCGACGAGTTTAGTACGCCGGTCCTGAATGCGATTGGTCAGTTCGCATTCATTGGCCAGCTATCTCAACCCATTGTCGCGAGAGACGGTACGGTGATTGGCGGGGGCGGAGGCGTCGACTCGACAAACGCTCGCGGCATTTGGGCCACCAACGTTCACGGCGCGTTGACTCTTGTCGCGAGGGAGGGAGACCTGCTCGAAGTCGGCCCTGGCGATTTTCGAAGAATCAGCTCTTTTCACTTCGCTGTTGGCACAGGGATCGGCGACGGTCGGCAAAGCGGTTTCAACGACCGAGGGCAAGTCGCATTTGCCGCATTCTTTTCTGATGGCTCTAGCGGCGTGTTTGTATCCGACATTGTTGCTGTGCCAGAACCCGACGCCTTCACGCTGTCCACTCTGCTCTCGCTAGTTATTGTTGCTGCGCAACGGAAGATGCTCACCGCGCGAGCCGGGTGCGCCACTCGGCGTCCTGCGTAGCGTTCGATCCGACCATGAACGGGTAGCTGAACATGCCGCCGGCCCAGAGCCATGCCAAGCCGCCGTAGACGGGGAGCAGGTGGAGGTGGCTTGAGTAGCCGACGTTCAGGTGCACGGCGAGCGCCGCGAGATACGCCGTGTTGCCGGCGATCATGAGCGTCCACCAGAGCCACGGCGCCCGGCGGCCAAAACCCCACAGCGCCGGCAGCAGCGTGGCGAGGCCGCAGGAGATGAGCATGCCGCCGAACGTGGCGCGGTCGTGCGCGATGAGCGGCTTCAGCTGCGGATGAGCCGCGATCAGTTGCTCGGCGGTCGTGCCCAGGAACTCGAGGTCCTCGCGGATGAAGACCTGCGTCATGCCGATCGTGGTGATCACCGCGCCGGCGACGATCAGCACGGCGCCGTGGATCACGAACAGCAGTTGGCCCCACTGGTGCGAGCGCCACGCCTCGTCGTTGTGCAGTGCGGGCGGTTCGCCCAGCGCGTGCGCGGGTAGGCGAGCGTGCATGGCGAGCAGCGTGATCTGCAGCAGGATCGCCGCGACGAACGCGTGGAAGGGGTCGAAGTAGCCGAAGCCCAGGAACGCGAAGAACGTGAAGAACCCCGTGAGCGCCGAAGTGACGACGGCCGCGTACGCCCAGTGCAGGCCGCGGCGGATGCCGAAGACGGCGAGCGCGGCGTACTGCAGGCCGACGGCGAGCATCGTGCCGGCGAGCGTCACGCGGTCGTGCGTCATGAATGCCAGCAGCCGCGGATTGATCGCTGCGAGCTGATTGCGCGTGAGACCGGTGAGAGCTTCGTCGTAGGGGAGCGTGACGCGCGTCGTGGCGATGATCATGGCGAGCACGCCGCCGCCGAGGAGGCTGAGGCCGAGCAGCAGGGCCCA
>JANOIK010000857.1:0-2055 GCA_031407585.1 Planctomycetota bacterium
ACCGCCGCCGCCCAATTCGCTCTTTTGCGCCCCTTCTGGTCCGAAGTCACCCCCACAGCAGCAGCATTCACCCGCCTCTGCGCCCTCGCCGCCCTCGCCGCCGCAACATTCAAAAAAGGGGACAGGTCCATTCCTTCGAGCGGCCCAGTCGTCGTGGAGAACGGCGCACCGCGTGCACTCACGCCGTTCACCGACCGCTGGCTCGCCTTCCGCAACGGCTGGGGCGCCTTCTGGGCGCTCCGCATCCTCCAGCGCATCAACGAAACCGCCGAACTCAGCCACTGGCCCGTTAGACTCCAGTGGCATGGCTTCGTCCCGAACCCAGGCGACGCGCCCATCAAGCTCGACAGCGGCGCCGCCGCCCACATCGAGCAAACAATGGACACCCTCCTCCGCCGCTTCGAACGCTCGAACACGCCACCGCCTCCACAGCTTGCGGATTAGCGCTCCAATCAAAATGCGTGGCAGTCCTGATCGCCCTGCACCTCGAGTGAGGCATTTCATGGCAGACGAATTCAAGATTCCTGATTTCTCAAGTGGGCAAATCGAAATCCGCGTCGACAACGACGGCGTCGCGATCTACGGAACGCGGGAAGGGCTCAAGTCGTTGGCCCATCTCATTGATCGGTTTGCATCTCGACCGGCCAGTAAAAATCGAACAGAACATGTCCATCTGGAAGATCACGGCGTCTTGACCCCAGAGTCGCTCAACGCGGCAATCGCCTACTTCGAATAGAGCGGCGTACTACGCGCAAATCCCCGCCCTTCATCCGCGTAAATCCGTTCAATCCGCGTTCATCCGCGTCCCATTCCCCCGTGGATCGAACGGTCCACGCTCAATTCGCCCCCACCAACTCCCGCCCCATCAACTTCGCCAACTCCTCCTCCACCGCCGCGGCCCAAATCTCGTACCCCTTCGGCGACGGATGCAAGCCGTCGCCCATAACGTCCCGCGGAATGTTCCCGTCGTCGTCGAGAAACTCGTCCCCGATGTCGAGGTAGTGAATCTTCTCGCCGTCGTCGAGCTTCGAAATCTTCGCGTTGATCTCCGCGATCGTCGCCCGCACGGGATCGCCGGCCCGTCCGCGCGGAAACACGGCCAGCAGCAGAATGTTCGCCTCGGGGAAGCACGAACGCAGCTTCGCGACGACCGCCCCGATCCCCTCGGCAATCTCCGCCGCGGAATTCCGCCCCGTGTTGTTGGTGCCGATCATCAGCATCACCGCCTTCGGCGAGAACCCTTCGCCCTCGCCGTCCGCCAGGCGATAGAGCACGCCCTGCGTCGTATCGCCCGCGATCCCAAAATTGGCGACCTTCATATCCCCAAAATGCTTGTCGAACACCGGCTTGCCGCCAAACGGCCCGTCCGGGTTCCGCCAGAAGTCGGTAATAGAATCGCCCATGAACAACAGCTCCGCGTCCCCCTCCTTCGCCACCGCGACGTTGTTGCGATGCTTCTGCCGAAACGGCGGGGCCAGGCTGGGGACCACGGCCGAGTTCGGCCCCGACGCCCGCACCTCGACGAGGGCGGGAAACCTCTCGAGCACCGCCTTGGTCTGCGGATCCGCCGCCGCGACAAACGCCGCGAGCGCCTTCTCGGCCAGGGCGACCTCGTCCGCCGTCGGCCGCGCAATGCGCACCGCCTCGGGAATCTCCACCACGGCATCCTGACCGCGGCACGGCGCCAAGCCGCCAAGGGTCAGAGCAACGCCACAGACGCACGCAAGCAATAGAGAACGGCGCATGGTCTCTCCAGAATCAGAAAAAGAAGGAGGGTAAATGCTCGTAAGCCGAACGCTCACACTACTAAACCTCCAACCGTCACTCAACTCTCGCCGCCGCACCGCGCGAGCGACGCACGGCGCCCCGGCCGACGAATTGGCTTTTTGACGCGGAAAACACTTCCCGGTTAATATTGCTGATCGAATTACGCTTCTTGCCGCAAGAAAACACGCCTGGGTGAATTTCGCTCATGAACGCAAACAGAAATAGCATGGTTGCCTGCGTCGTCACCGGAATCATCATCGGCGCTCAAGCGACTCAGGCAGCCCCTCG
>JANOIK010000730.1:0-1594 GCA_031407585.1 Planctomycetota bacterium
AGGTGGCACACGAACGGCTTGTGATTCGGACGAAAGCCGCCGACGAACAGGCGCCGCGCCAAATCGTACGCTGCGCGCACCTGCCCGAGCGCGTCGGCGTCCGCGCCGCGGTCGATCAGGCTGCGATAAAGTTGGAGGTTGGTTTGCGGAAGCATGGGTGCAATCTCGGAAGTCGATGGCCGTCAGCGTTCTCAACGCAATTTTTAAGCCGCCGCCCTGCTGGTCGACGGGCGATACGCGACGCGGGCCTCGACCGGCGGCGTCATCGCGTGCTGGGCCAGCGGAAACCGGCGACGGTTGAGCGTCGACTCGATCGGCGCCACGAACCGTTTCTCGAACGACTTGGCCCACTTCGGGCCGATCCACTTACGCAGCTTGTTGAGCCACAGCAACCGGTAGCGGCGATGGTCGGACACCCAGTTGTGCGCCCGGCGGTTCTCGCGATTCTTCGGCGTGAGGTTCCACTTCTCGCCGATCCGCCGCCGCGTCGCGTGCATCCACGCCTCGCTCCAGCGAAGGTTGAAGAACGGCTCGTCGCCGGCTTCGAGCCGCTTCGGCGGGGCGTACGTGATCTGCGAGGCCGGCTCGATATAGACACTGTGTCCGGCGTTCATCACCATGAGGCACAGGTCGCCGTGCTCGGCATTGCACAACAGGCCCTCGTCGAGCGGTCCCAGTTGCCGGAACGCTTCCATGGCGACCAGCACGGTATGGAATTCGATGAGCTCGGTGCGAGTGCGCTGCGGCGCGTTCTCGAGACTGTCGCGCAGCTCGTGGGCGTGGTGGTGCCGTTCGTAGTACACGCGCTCGCCGTGCTCGGTCGTCTTGATCTTGCACTCGCCGCCCACCATGTGCAGTCGGCGGCCCTCGGGGAGGAACTCGTAGTACAGTGGCCCGACGACCCACGCACCGGTTTCTTCGGCGCAATCAACGAGCGGTCCGAGCCAACTGTCGGACACCAGTACGTCGTTGTCGACGAACACGACGTACGGCGTGCGCACGTGCTCGACCGCGAGGTTGCGCGACTGGTTGGGCGTGAGGTAGTGTTCGGTGCGGATGAGCGTGAACTGTTTCTCGGCCGCCTGCTGCTGCAGGTAGTCGCGCAGCTCCGGCGGCGAACCGCCGTCGATGCACACCAGGTCGAAGGGCTCGGTCGTGCGCGCGTACAGCGCCTCGAGCGAGCGCTGCGTGGTGCTGAACACCTCGCGTGGCACGAACGCGATCGTCGCGCGTGGAGCAATCATGGGCCATCCCCGGCAGTGCGCTGAGAAGAATCGAGGCGGAAAAGCACGGGCGTGAAAGTCCCTGCGGTCTTCCACTTGTCCCATTTATCGGCAAAGTCCCGCGGAAACTGTGCAGCTTCGCACGTTCGACACGGCATCGTGCTTGCAGTTGGGGCGTGCACTCGCAGCAGGTTTTCGTTGCATGCGAGGGAATCAGCGGCGAGTTCGGTAGAATCGCATGCGATGAGAACTCCCCTGCACTGCTTGCACTACCAGCACTCGCGACGGCGCCAGCGTGGCGTGAGGAGATGGGTGCGCGTCGGCGCAGTGGTGATCGCGATGGCGGTTATGGCGCCGGTGCGAGTCGCTCC
>JANOIK010000876.1:0-2421 GCA_031407585.1 Planctomycetota bacterium
GGCATTCCTTCGCGCTATGTCACGGGTTATCTGGCCCTCGAAGGGGGGGAGTCTGCCCAGGCGCCTCCCCTCTCCCCAACCCACACCCCCGAGGAGAGGGGGCCGGAGGATTCCATGGGATGCGAATTGGCGTTTGTCCTAGCTCCGGAGGAGCGGCGTCGTGTAGTGTAGCCAGGGCCGTGAGGCCCTGGTAGCGATGGTGCTAGCGCGATGAAGCCCCGTAGGGGCGACGTCTGTTTTCCATGTCGCCCCATGTCGCCCCTCCGGGGCTTTGAAGGATTCGTTCAGTTCCATCCAGGAGCTTGCGCTCCTGGCTACACGACTTGGCCCCTCCGGGGCCGGATCGCAGTTGGTGAGGGGACGCGCTCCGCTTCGGGCGGACCCTGCGCGTCGCGGCTAACGGGAGGCGGCGGCGAGCCCTGGGAGTGCGGGGCGGTGTTATAATGGTTGTCGCGGGGTTTGGCGGACGGATCTTCTCTTTTTGCTTGAGGCCGAAGTGGCGTTTTCATTGCGCTGGCGTGCCTTAGTCTTCGTGCTGGCGGTGCACGTTGGCGCGAGTTCGTGCTTTGGGGACGAGCCGACTGGGTTGCAGGAGTTCGTCGGCCAATACTGCCTCGACTGCCACGACTCGGCCACGAAGACCGGCGGGCTTTCGCTCGAGGCACTGGCCGGCGACGCGGTCGATGTCAACGCCAATCGGTGGGAGTCGGTTGTGCGGCGACTGCGGGCACGGCAGATGCCGCCGGTGGACGCGGTGCGGCCGAGCGATGCGGAGTATGTGGCCGCGCTTGGGGGGCTTGAAGGGCAACTCGACGCGGCGGCTCGTGCGGCGCCGCGGCCAGGGCGGACGGATACGTTTCGGCGACTGACGCGGACCGAGTATCGCAACGCGATTCGTGATTTGCTCGATTTGGAAGTCGATGTTGCTGCGCTGCTACCGGCCGACGAGGCAAGTCATGGGTTCGACAATGTTACGGTGAGCGGGTTGTCTCCGGCGCTGCTCACGCGGTACATCGGCGCGGCGCAGAAGATCAGCCGGTTGGCGCTGGGCGCGGCCGAGCGTTCGCCGGGCGGGGCGACGTTTCGCGTGCGTCCGGATCTGACGCAGGAGCAACATGTTGCGGGGTTGCCGCTGGGGACGCGCGGGGGAACGCTCATTCGCTACGTGTTTCCGCGCGATGGGACGTACCAGATCGACGTGCGGTTGATGCGCGACCGGAATGAGCTGGTCGAGGGGCTCAACAAGACGCACGAACTCGAGGTGCTGATCGATCGGCGGCGCGTGGGGCTGTTTACCCTCGAGCGGCCGGAGAATGAGGGCGGGCATCTCACGGCCGACGCGCACTTGCACCTGCGGACGACCGTGACGGCTGGACCGCATGAGGTGGGGGTGACGTTTTTGCAGCGGTCGGCGTCGCTCATCGAGATGCGGCGGCAGCCGTACGATGCGCACTTCAACATGCACCGTCATCCGCGGCTTTCGCCGGCGGTTTATCAAGCGTCGATCACGGGGCCGTTCGACTCGACCGGGCCGGGGGATTCGCCCAGCCGGCGGCGGGTTTTTGTGACGCTGCCGGCGGAGGATGCGAGCCGCGAGGAGCAGGACGAGTGTGCTCGGGAGATTTTCGCGGCGATCGCGCGGCGGGCGTTTCGGCGGCCGGTCGAGGAGGCCGACCTGGAGCAGGCGCTGGAGTTTTATCGCAATGCGCGGGATGGCGACGGCAACGGGGATGGCGAGGGCGTTGGCGGCGGCGACTTTGATGCGGGGATCGAAGCCGGGTTGAGCGCGCTTCTCGTGAGCCCCAACTTCTTGTTCCGCATCGAGCGCGATCCGCCGGGCGTGGGCGCCGGGACGGCGTACCGGGTGAGCGACGTGGAGCTCGCTTCGCGGCTGTCGTTTTTCCTGTGGAGCAGCATTCCGGATGAGGAGCTGCTCGACCTGGCGATTCGCCGGGAGCTGAGCCAGCCGGAGGTGCTTGAGCGGCAGGTGCGACGGATGCTCGTCGATGAGCGCGCGGAGTCGCTCGCCACGAACTTCGCGGATCAGTGGCTCTACCTGCGGAACTTGGAGTCGATCACGCCGGACCTGCGGCTGTTTCCTGATTTCGACGACAACCTGCGGCAGGCGTTTCGGCGGGAGACGGAGCTGTTTTTCGACAGCGTGCGGAGCGAGGACCGCAGCGTGATGGACCTGGTGAGCGCCGATTACACGTATCTCAACGAACGGCTGGCGCGGCATTACCGAATTCCGCACGTGTCCGGAAGCGAGTTTCGGCGGGTGACGCTCGCGCCGGAAACGCACCGCGGCGGGCTCTTGCGGCAGGGGAGCATCCTTACGGTGACATCGTATGCGACGCGCACGTCGCCGGTGATTCGCGGCAACTGGGTGCTGAAAAACTTAATCGGGCTTGAGGCGCCGCC
>JANOIK010000902.1:0-2770 GCA_031407585.1 Planctomycetota bacterium
GTCGCCCGTGACTGGAGCACCGCCAGGACGATGCCCACCAGCGCGACGGCCATCGCGAGCACGCTGGCGAGCAGGATCACGCCGAGTTGCTCGCTTCGCCAGACGGTTTCGACGGCGAGCGAGGCGTTCGCGTAGTTGAGCACGAGGATGGTGGCGAGCGTGATGAGCCGGAACCAGGGCTTGGCTCGCACGACCCAGCGCGGACCTGCGAACCAGGCGGCGGCGGCGCCGGCGATCGAGGGCAGGATCACCCAGAGAATGAATCGCATGCCGGAGAATTCGTTGACGACTTTCGCGATGCGGGACGTGTCGTCGGCACTCAGTGCCAGGCCCATAAGCTTGAGCAGGTTTGGCGTGGCGAGCGGGCTCAGGAGGATCGACAGCACGATGAGGCCGAGGCTGAGCGTGACATTGCCGCGGGCGTTTTGGGTCCAGCCGGCGGACGAGTTGGCCACGGGCATCGCCGCTACCAAAGCGAGGCCGACGAGCAGGCCTTGAGTGGACGGGGCGTCGGCAAGTCGCGTCATGATCGGTCCGACCACGACGACCAAGAGCGCGGGTCCGAACCAGCAGGTGAGCAAGCCCGCGAGCAGCGTGGAGGGGTGCTCGATGATGTCGCGAACCTGCGACCACTCGATGACCGCGGCGGCGCAGAACAGGAGCACCGCCAGCAGCAGCATCGAGACGCGCTCGACGGCGCCGCCGGGGAGGTTCACTTCAAATTTGCGAATGACCGACCCGGGTCCAGGAGCGAGGCCGGCGAGCACGTAGGTCGCCAGCAGCACGGGCAGGAAGAAGCGATGGAGCAGGGCGCCGAGACGCGCGACTTTGCCGCGATGCGATGGGGTGCTTGGGTCGGAAGGCGGCATGGCGGTGGCCGAAATCGCGGGCAGCGAAGAATGCGTTCAGTCGCGCCGCCGCGACGGGCGTGGACCGACCGATTCAGGATAGCAGATGGCGGAAAGGGATTCAGCGGCAGCTCGGCTCAAGGCCGGTCATCCGCTCCATTGCCGTTTGAGGTCGTCGAATTCGCGGCGGAGGTCGGCGAGTTCCCGTTTCAGCTCGGCAACTTCCTCGCGGAGCGGCTCCAATTCCGACGGGCTCGCGGCGGCTGGCGCTGGCGCCCGCGGTGGTGCAACGGACGGCGGCGGTGCGCTGGGGCGGCTACTGTCGGCGGCTCGGGGCGGCGCCTCGTCACCGGCGGATTCGTTTCCGTGCTCCGCACGAAGTTTGGTCAGCTCTTGCGGCTGGTAGAGGTTGTGCGTGACCACCGCGCCGCGCCCTGGCGCGCTCAAGAAGATCACGAGCCCTTTCTGCCGCAGGCGGTCCACGATGGGCTGCAGTTCGTGCATGTCGCGGATCGGCTCCATGCGAGCGGCGCGGCCACGGAGCTCGCCCATCGTTTGGGCGCCGCGGAGCAGCAGCTCGGTCATCACCGCCAGCTCGGCCTTGTCCACGCCGAGCCATTCGTAAAGCAGGTGGCGGTACTTCTCTGCGCGGCTGTCGCCCTGAATCTGCACGATGGCGCCGGCGTGGCGGAGCCCGTCGAGGGCGTCGGAAACCTGTCCTTCATCGAGCTGCATTTGGGGGAAGCGGTTACTCTTCTGGTTGCAGCCGTTCACCAGTGAGTTGAGCGTGAGCGGGTAATTTTCGGGGGTCGTCTTGGCCTTCTCGGCAAGCACGCCGGCGACCCGCCGCTCGTTGCGTTCCAGGGGTCGCCAGCGGGGAGCGGCGGGGGCTTCGGGGGTTTCCATGGCGGCGCCTCGGCGGTGATTGACTGACTTTGACGCCAGTTTAGCGTTTCGGGCCCAGCAGTTACATGACGGTTACAATGGAACAGGCGCGTCGCGTAGTAGGATTGGTATTGCAGGACCGCCGATTCACACCTCGCTACGCAGCTCTTCGACAGCGAAGCTTTTCGACTTATGCCGCGACAGACTGTGCTCACGATCGAAGACGACGCACCCATTCGCCGGGGGGTCGTCGATGCGCTCACCTACTCGGGGTACACAGTGCTGGAGTCGGGCGATGGCCGCGAAGGCTGCCAGATGGCCCTGCGGCGGGAGTTCGACCTGCTGCTGCTCGACATGGTGCTGCCGGGCATGCTGGGGCTCGACATTCTGCGCGAGGTGCGCAACGTGCGGCCCACGCTGCCGGTGATTATCCTCAGCGCTCGCGGCGAGGAAAGCGACCGCGTGAGCGGGCTCCGGCTGGGCGCCGACGACTATGTGGTGAAGCCGTTCAGCGTGACCGAGCTGCTGGCCCGCGTGGGAGCTGTGCTGCGGCGGTCGCCCGGAAGGCCTACGGACGTCGACGAGCTAAGGCTTGACGGCGGGCGCGTCGACTTCGCGCGGTGCGAGATCGCGTTCGAAGACGGCGAGCGGGTGGAACTGTCGGAGCGAGAGCAGCAGCTTTTACGCTATCTGGTGCAACATGCCGGCCGAGCGGTGCCGCGGCAGGAGCTGCTCGAAAACGTGTGGCAAATCGACGCCCGCGGCGTGAGCACGCGGACGATCGACATGCACGTCGCCCGGCTGCGCGAGAAGCTGCGCGACGACCCGGTGGATCCGCGTGTATTGGTCACAGTGCGCGGCCGTGGTTACATGCTCGCCCAAAATTCTGGCTAACGGCTAATAGCTAACGGCTACCAGCTCCCATGAAGCGTCCTTGGCAAGTTTGGCTGGCTCTGGCCGCATGCGGCGCCCTCGTGGCGTGCGCGATGGCGTGGCTGACGCTCCATGCGCTGCGGGCGGACCGCGAGCTCAACGCG
>JANOIK010000916.1:0-2537 GCA_031407585.1 Planctomycetota bacterium
CGCGACGGCAAGTACTACTTCATCGAGGTCAACGCGCGGATCCAGGTCGAGCACCCGGTGACCGAGCTGGTGACGGGCATCGACTTGATCAAGCAGCAGATTAAGATCGCCGCGGGGGCGCCGTTGCCGTTCACGCAGGACGAGGTGGTGCATCGCGGGGCGGCGATCGAGTGCCGGATCAACGCCGAGGATCCCAAGCGGAAGTTCCAGCCCTCGCCCGGCAAGATCGAGCGGCTGATCGCCCCGGGCGGCTTCGGCGTGCGGTTCGACTCGCACGCGTACAGCGGCTACACGGTGCCGCCGTATTACGATTCGATGATCGGCAAGCTGCTGGTGCACCAGCCCACGCGCGAAGAGGCGGTGCTCACCATGCGGCGAGCGCTGTCCGAGATGCGGGTCGACGGGATCAAAACCACGATCCCGCTGCATCAGGAGATTCTGAGCCACAGCGCGTTCGCCGACGGGCGGATCGACACGACGTTCGTCGAGCGAACGTTCGGGACGGAGTGAGGTAACCCGTACCATACTGGTGCCACTGCTGGGCGACCCAGCCGTGGCACCCAACTCCCCGGCACGCTCGGGGCGTTTGCGGGCACGCCTTCCGGCTTTAGAATAGGCGGACGGGAAACGGCGCGGATCGGGGATTGCCGTTCGTGGGATTAGGATTGGATTGGAGGGGGACCAACATGCCAGAGAGATCTGTTTCGCGGCCGCACAACTTTCGCCGGGCGGCCATTCTGTTTGCCGGTGGGCCGGCGCCGGCCGCCAATGCCGTCATCTCGGCCGCGGCCGTGTCGTTCTTGCGCGCGGGCATCGACGTCGTGGGCGTGAAGCACGGCTACAGCCAGCTCAAAAACTATTCCGCCAGCAGCCCGCTGGTCGAGGGCCGCGACTACGTGATGCTCGACCACAAAATGCTCCGCCGCACGCGGAACTCGCAGGGCATTCTCGTCGGCACGGCCCGCGAGAACCCGGGGCGGATGGTGTCGCACCCCTCGCACTTCAATGAGCCGGAGCGCGTGGCGCCGCTGAAAACCGTGTACGAGGGGCTACGATCTCTCGGCGTCGACTTGCTGGTATCGATCGGCGGCGACGACACGCTGAAGACCGCGAACAAGTTCAAGCTCTTTCAAGAACGCCTGCCGCTGGACGCTCACCGTATTCCCGTGGTGCATCTGCCGAAGACCATCGACAACGACTACCGCGGCATCGACTTCACGTTCGGCTACTTCACGGCGGTCGATTTCATCGCCACCGAGATTCGCAACATGCTGGCCGACGCCGAGGCTAACCGCAGCTACTTCCTGGCCGAGACGATGGGTCGCAGCGCGGGGTGGCTGGCGTACGGCGCCGCGATCGCCGGCGAGGCGAGCCTGGTGGTGAGCGTCGAGGACATCGCGGGCAAGTACCGCACAACCGAGGAGTCGCTCAACCCGGCGACCGGCGAGAAAAAAGTGCGCGACGTGATGAACATCGACGCGGTGATCCCGCGCATCGTCGCTACGATGACGGCCCGCGAGCGCGAGGGAAAAGAGTACGGCGTGATCGTGGTGGCCGAGGGTCTCGCCGAGCTGCTGCCTAACAAGTATCTCGAGGGCGTCGGCCGCGACGACCACGGGCACATTAATATCTCGGCGGTCAACCTGCACGATATCTTCGCGGACCTAATCGCGACCGAGTACAAGCGGCAGACCAGTAAAAAGCGCAAGGTGACGGCGATCCAACTGGGCTACGAAGCCCGGTGTGCCAAGCCGCACGCCTTCGACGTCATGCTCGGCAGCCAACTCGGCGTCGGCGCCTACCGGGCGCTCGTCGAGGAGCGGCTCAACGGCGTGATGGTGTCGGTCTCGGGCCAGTTGCAGCTTGAGTATGTGCCGTTCGACGAGCTGGTCGACCCGCAGACGCTCGTGACGTTCGTGCGCTACATCGAACTGGGCAGCGATTTCCATCGGCTCACCCGGTTCCTGGAAACGCACGTGAGCGACGGCGAACCGGGCGGGCTGTTGTAGGCGCGGAATGGGCCGCGGATGAACGCGGATTTTGTGGATGAGCGCGGATTCCCCCCATTGTCGTTATCTTGCTTGCGATGAACCTGCAACCATCCGCGAAAATCCGCCAAATCCGCGTTCATCCGCGGCCCATTCCGATTCATGGTCCCGCAAACTGAGAGCCCGCCAGCAAGCGATGATCGTGGCGGAGGTAAGATCGCGCTGTTAAACTGTGCGATCCTGCCCTCGTTCTCACGTTCCCGCCTTTCGAGAACACGATTCGATGTCGAAGTTCCCCTTGCCGTTCTACCGCTGGCGTCCGCATCCGTGGCATGGGCTCGATACGGGGCCCAAGGTCCCCAGCATCCTGCATGCGTACATCGAGCTCACGCCGTTCGACCGTATCAAGTACGAGCTCGACAAGCAGACCGGCTACCTGCGCGTCGATCGGCCGAACCGCACGTCGTCGTTCTGCCCGACGCTGTACGGGTTCGTGCCGCGCACGTACTGCGGCAGCCACGTGGCGAAGCTCATGAAGGACGCGAAGGA
>JANOIK010000944.1:0-4532 GCA_031407585.1 Planctomycetota bacterium
CCGTACTCGTACTTGTTCAGCGGCCCCGCGCCGTACTGCATGCTCGCGGAAACGTCCACCAGCAGCGTCGTGCGCATACTGGCGTCTTCCTCGAACTGCTTCACGTAGTAGCGGTCCTGCTTGGCCCACACCTTCCAATCGACGTGGCGCAGGTCGTCGCCCGGCGTGTACTGGCGGTGCTGAAGAAATTCGATCGACTGGCCGAAGTACGGACTGCGGTGCAGGCCGTTCATGAATCCTTCGACCACCTGCCGAGCACGAATCTCGAGCCGCCCGATGCGCCGAATCGCTTCAGGATGCAAAAATCGCTTTGAATCGGGCGTCATTGACGAGCTCATCCTCTCGCGCCGGGGTCGATGCCAGGAGCCGATCGACGATGTCGTCGGACGTCACGCCGTCGCTCTCGGCGGCAAAATTCACCACGATGCGGTGTCGCAGCACGGGCTTGGCAAGGAACTGAATGTCCTCGACCGTGACGTGCGTGCGCCGCTGCATGAGCGCCCGCGCCTTGGCGCCGACGATTAGAAACTGCACCGCTCGCGGCCCGGCGCCCCACGCGAGCTGCTCGCTCACATAGTCCGGCGCCCCCGGCTCGCCCACGCGCGTCTGCCGCACCAGCGACAGCGCGTAGCGGATCACGTGGTCGCTTGCCGGCACGTCGCGAACCAGGCGCTGCAGCTCGACGATCTCGTCGGGCTGCAGCACGGCACGCACCGTGTCGTTCATGGCCGCCGTCGTGCGGCGCGCCACCTCGAACTCTTCGCTGAACGACGGGTACGTCACCAGCACCTTGAACATGAAACGATCCTGCTGCGCCTCTGGCAGCGGATAGGTGCCCTCCTGCTCAATCGGGTTCTGCGTGGCGAGCACGAAGAACGGATCTGACAGTTGGTGCCGCACGCGGCCGACCGTCACCTGCCGCTCCTGCATCGCCTCGAGCAGCGCGGCCTGCGTCTTGGGCGGCGTACGATTGATTTCGTCGGCGAGGATGACGTTCGAGAACAGCGGCCCCTCGAGGAACCGCATCTCGCGCTGCCCGGTCGTGCGGTTCTCCTCAATGATGTCCGTGCCGGTGATATCGGCCGGCATCAGGTCGGGCGTGAACTGGATGCGGCTGAACGACAGGTCGAGCGTCCGCGCCAGCGTGCTGATGAGCAACGTCTTGGCGAGCCCGGGCACGCCTTCCAGCATGCAGTGCCCGCGGCTGAACAGGCTGATGAGCAGTTGCTCGACGACCGCGTCTTGCCCGACGATCACCGTCGCGAGCTGCGCGCGAATGCGATCGACGGCGGCGCCAAGTTTTTCAATCACTTCGCCATTGGCCAGGGGGGGATCCGCGGGAGATGTCATGCAGAACCTATGAGATGTTGAACGCCGGGCGATGGCAGCGCCTGAGGCGAAGGTGTTGAACAAATGCAGCCTGAATGGCTGCGATACGATAGCCCAGGGCGCAGCCCTGGGTAGAATCCGCCGAGTAAACGTTAGCCCTGTAGGGGCGGGATCTGGTGGTCAACTCCGAAAACGATGCTAAACCTCATTACGCCCTTGCAGGGCTACTTCTCGTTCGCAACCTCGTGTCCCAGGGCTGCGCCCTGGGCTATCACATGTCGGCCCTTCAGGCCAAATTCGAATACCTTGCGAGTCATGCGGCTCCCGTCCCACCCCAATCACCGCTGGTAAATCGGCAGGTACGAGTTCTCTAGCTGCAAGATTATCAGATTCAACGCCGTCGTGTAGACCGGGCCCACGTAGCCCTGCTGCCAGACGTAGCCCTTGTGGTCGCCGATCGAGGCTTCAGTCGCCTCGCGGAGGATGCGCTTCTCGACCGCATCGCGGTAGTCTTCCCATGTTTCGCCGCCGGCGCGGTACTGCACTTGGGCGTAGTAGAAGTGGGCGTAGTGCCAGTGTCCGAAGCTATCTTTGCTGGAAGGGTCGAGCTGGGCACGGCAGTATTTCAGCATGCGGGGCACGTACTTGTCGTCGTACTCGCCCGCGTTGTACAGGCACGCGACGGCCGCGGCGGTGATCGCGGGGCGGCCGCCGCCGCCTTTCGAGCTGTACTGCACGGCGCCGTCCTCCTGCGTGCAGTTGTGAATGTACTTCACTGCCTTGTCGATGATCTCCCCCGGCACGGGAATGCCCGCGTTGCGGCAGCCGCGCAGGCCCTGCACTTGCGTGATGGTGGTCGAGCCTTCGTCGAAGCCGCCGCTGCCCAGGTCCTTCGCACTCACATAGCCCCAGCCGCCCGCCGGCGTTTGCGCCTGGCCGGTGAACACCACCGCTCGCGTCAGCACGTCGGTGATCTCGCTGCGCCGCTCCTGGTCCTCTTCCTCGCCCAGCACTTCGGAGAGAAACAGCATCGCGAACCCGTGGCCGTAGGTGTAGCGATCGTCGTCGACGTCGCCGATGAGCCCGTTCGGCCGGCTGCGCTGCGTGAGAAAGTTGACGGCCCGGCGAATGTTCTCGGAATACTTGCCCTCGGTCGTCGTCGAGCCCTCGCAAAGCATCGCCATCCCGGCGAGCGCGGTCATGGCCGTCGGGTAACGGCCCTGGGCGTTCCAATGCCCCTGCTTGTGCTGCTGGAAAGCGAGCCAATCGAGCCCGCCTGTGATGGTCTTCTGGATGACGGGATCGGTAATCGCGGCCCGCGCGGGCGTCTGCGGCGACGCATTCACTATCCCCAGGGCAACGTACGCGCACTTAAGGAGTGAACCACGAAGAGCACGAAGTACACGAAGACGGACAGAGCCAAGGCAAAGACGGGAAATCGTTCTGCGCGCATTCTCCTCCTTCGTGTCCTTCGTGCTCTTCGTGGTTAGCAACCCGCGGCCCCTCATTCCGCGCCGCCGATCGACCGAAAGATGCCCATGATGCCGCCGGACTTTCCGCCGCCGGGCGACTCGACTTCAGCGAGCGCCGGCGGCTCCGGCGGGCGGCGTTCGTCGGTGTATCGCACCCGGAGCGCGCGGCCCGCGATATCAACCAGGATTTCGTGCTTCGCTTCATCCATGATTTGAGCGGTGCAGTAAGCCGTCCCGGTTTGCGGCGCCGCGTCGTCGCTGTACAGCGTGCGGCCCGACGCTTTGTCGAGTAGCAGGACCGATATCGTCTCGCGGCCATCGCCGGCGCTGGCCGAGGAGAGCGTGCCCGCGAACGCAACGAACGGCAAATCGGGCGGCATGTTCAGCAAAAGCGCCCGTTGCGTGACGCCCGCCGGCCGCGACCAGGTCATTCCGCTCGAGCGGCGGTCAAGAACAACGACGTCGCCGTCAAGGACCGGGGCGTCGTCGAGGTTAAACGCCCGCACCTGGCGATCGGAATCGCCGCCGCGCGGATGCTCCAGCACAAGGACGAAGCTCTCGGCGCCCGCGAGCAGGTGAACCTGCTCCAACGTCGGCTGCGGCGGAAGCGCGGCCTCGACGAGCGTCTCGCCGGTCGCGGCGTCGATGACCACCGCACGGCCGGTTGGCTCGACCACCGCGATATACCGATCGACGTCGACGTCGATGCGCGACTTGTCCGCAAACTTGAAACGCCACGGTCTCTCGCCCGAGATGGGGTCGACCGCGGAGAGTTCAAACCGGTCGCGCTCGTCACGATGCCAACGAACGACCAAACGGCCGCGCGTGGTCGCCTGCTCGGTCCACAGTGGGATTTTCACTTCGCCGAGATCCCGGCCATCGACGGCACTGTAAACGTGCGCCGTCTCGGAGCGCATCGGCGCCGCGAGCACGTAGCGGTCGTCGCCAAAGAGGTCGCACCCCGGCGGGACATCAGTGCGCGACCACTGCACTTCGCCCGTCATGGGGTCGACGCACGTGAGGCGGCGTTGATCCTGGAACACGCACCCACTGCTGGTTAGCGGGCCGATGACGCCGACCCATTTGTCCTCCGTCGCCATGCGCGGCGCGCGATACGTGCCGGGGCGCTCCAGCGACGCGGGCGAAAAGTCCTCGAGGTAAGCGTCCTGGAATTCAAAGTTGCTGCCGAGACTGGTACGCCATAGAAGCGGCGCCGGGTTGTCGCCGACGTGGGCCAGCGTGTTGAACGCCGCCAACTCGCGTCCCAACGATGTCACGAGATAATTCCCTCGTGCCGAGCCGTACACACTGCCGCTTTGACGGTAGATGGCTTGCGACTGCGGTTCGAGGTTCGCATTGAAGAATCGCCGTCCATAACCGTCTTGCCACGCGAGCTCGCCGCTGCGCGCGAGGGCGCCGACGCCGCCGCCGAGAATCGAGTCGGCATGCTCCAGGCGGATATTCCACATCGGGGCGTCCGAGCGCATCGCGGCCGTCGCCGCGGCGAGCGACCGCTCCTCGCCGCCGACCTCCACCCGCCCCGTCGGCCACGCGATCGTCGTCGACGGCTTGCCCGCCTCTTCGGCTCGCCAGCGGTCGAGCAGCTCCCGCCCCGTGGCGCCGTCGAGACATGGTTCGTCGGCAAACTTCCCCGCGAGTTGGGCGTCGAACTCCCGACTCAGCGCGGCCAGCCCCGCCCCGTGGAATTGCTTGGCGACGCGAGCCGTCGCT
>JANOIK010000956.1:0-1517 GCA_031407585.1 Planctomycetota bacterium
TGTCAGCGACGTCCCGGTGAGCATCTTCTTAAGCGGTGGAATCGATTCGACGGCCATCGTGGCGCTGGCGCGCCGCTGCGGGTTCGAGAACCTTAGGACGTACAGTATTTCGTTTGACGAAGTGGAGTTCAACGAAGGCGACTTAGCGGCGCGCACGGCGCGGTATTTCGCTTCGCAGCACGTCGATTGGCGGATGACCGCCGCGGACGCGCGAACCCTGTTTCCGCAGTTCCTGCAAGCGCTCGATCAACCGAGCAACGACGGCTTCAACACATTCTGCGTCGCGAAGCTGGCGCACGACCAGGGCGCCAAGGTCGTGCTGTCGGGCCTGGGCGGCGACGAGCTGTTTGGCGGCTACCGCTCGTTTCAAGCCATCCCCAGCCTGGCGCGATGGCACCGGCGATTCGCGCGAGTGCCCTGGGCGCGGCGTTGGGCGGGGGCGGGCGCCGAGCGGCTCGCCCGCGAGAATCGCTGGCAGCGCGCCGGCGTGTACCTGCAATCGCCCGGCGGAATCGCCGCGGCTTATTGGGCCATGCGAGGCATCTTCACGCCGGCCGAGGCCCACCGCCTGACCGCAAACTACCTGGGCGCCGCCGGCGTCGGCTTTGGCGACGAACCCTACGGCGAAGACCCGCCGCCCTTGGCGTGCGAAGAGGATCAGGTGAGCTTCCTCGAGTCGACGCGTTACATGCAGAATCAACTGTTGCGCGACAGCGACGTCATGAGCATGGCTTGGGGTCTGGAGCTGCGCGTGCCGTTCGTCGACAAGCCGCTCTACGACGCCGTGGGACGCATCCCGGCGGCGCACCGCTTGGCGCCTGGAAAGCGGCTGATCCTTGAAGCGGTTCCCGAAATTCCGCCCTGGATCGCCGGGGCAACCAAGCGTGGCTTCGTGTTTCCGTTCGAAAAGTGGCTGGCTGACGAGTGGGGCGGGCTGCTCGCCGAAACCGATCGCAAGAGTCCGGTGCGGCTCGGCTCGTGGTATCGGAGGTGGTCGCTGTTCACGCTGGAACATTTCCTGCGAGAAAACAACATCGACGCCCAACTGACGGCGGCGTGATGAGCGGCGCAAACAACGGCTTGAAAATCATCCACACTCTTGCCAGCACGCGGCTCGATCACGGCGGCACCTCACGGAGCGTCCCCGCGCTGTGCGATGGGCTGGTCGCCCTCGGAGTCGACGCCCACCTCGTGGCGGGGCGACCGGACGACGACAGCGTCGCGTGCGGGGCGACCGCTGACGCGACGCGCGTGCACACAGTGCGCGAGTCGCCGCGCGGGCGGTCGTGGGGCATGGGGACGAAGTTTCGTGCGGAGCTGGCCGCCCAGTGCATCGGCGCCGGCCGGCCCGTGATTCACGATCACGGCCTGTGGCTGGCGACCAATCACGCCGCCGCTCGTTTTGCGCGCGAGCGCGGGTTGGTTCGCATCGTGAGCCCGCGCGGCATGCTTTCACCATGGTCGTTGCAGCAGGGACGGCTCAAAAAACTCGCGGCGTGGTTGGCGTATCAACGCCG
>JANOIK010000990.1:0-2671 GCA_031407585.1 Planctomycetota bacterium
GGCGACGGCGAAGCGCTCGCGGGCGCGCTATTCTCGCTATGCGAGCCTGTCCGGCCCGCGCGGGGTTTAGTAAGCTTGCCGTCATCGAATGCGCGGGCCGGATGGTTAGCATGGCCGTGCCCGCGCCGTTCATCGCCCTCAGGAGGTTGTTTCATGTCGCTTGCGCGAACCGCCTTTTTTGTCGTCGTGGCTATCGTCGCCTTGGTGGGACCGAGGTCCTCGTTCGCCGCCGATTGGCCGCAGTGGCGCGGCCCGAATCGCGACGACGTCTCCGCCGAAACCGGCCTGCTGAAGTCTTGGCCCGAGGGCGGCCCGAAGCGGGCGTGGCTCTTCGAGAAATGCGGCCTCGGCTACGCCGGCCCGGCGATCGTCGGCGGCCGGATGTTTATCCTGGGCACGCGCGATGATAAAGAAGTCCTTTTCGCCATCGACGCGACGACCGGCGAGGAGCAATGGGCTGCGAACGTGGGCGACCTTTACACGAACGACTGGGGCGACGGCCCGCGCAGCACGCCCACGGTCGACGGCGACATGGTTTACGCCCAGGGCGCCCAGGGCAATCTCGTGTGCGTCCGCGCCGGCACGGGCGAGGTCGTGTGGACCAAAGTGATGCAGGACCTCGGCGGCGGCATCCCCAAGTGGGGCTATGCCGAGTCACCGTTCATTTACAAAAACACCGTCCTCTGCACGCCGGGCGGGAAGCAGGGCGCCCTGGCCGCGCTCGACAAAGCCATGGGAGAGCTCGTCTGGCAGAATCCTGACGTGACGAGCGAGGCCCACTACTCGTCAATCGTCGCGATGGACCACGACGGCCACATGGACGCGGTCCAGCTCCTGGTCGATCAGCTTGTCGGCTTCGACCCCGAGACCGGCAAGATTCTGTGGAGCGAACCGTGGCCCAAGCCGGTCGCCACGATTCCAACGCCCGTCGTGAAAGACAACTTCGCGTACGTCACCAGCGCCTACGGCGCCGGGTGCATGCTCGTCGAGGTCGGCGCCGACCACGCCGTGACGAAGGTGTACGACAACAAGGTCATGAAAAACAAACACGGCGGCGTGATCCTGATCGGCGACCACATTTACGGCCACTCCGACGGCGTTGGCTGGGCCTGCCAGGATCTCAAAAGCGGCGAGCAAGTGTGGCGCGAGCGCGAAGCCTTGGGCGCCGGCGCCGTCGGGTACGCCGAGGGCATGCTCTACTGCGTGGGCGAAGACGAGGGCGAGGTGGTGCTCGCCGATGCTTCGACCGAGGGCTGGCAGGAGCACGGCCGGTTCAAGCTCAACCCGCAGACGACGCTCCGTAAGGACAAGGGCAAGATCTGGGTCCACCCGGTCATCAGCGGCGGGCATCTCTTCCTACGTGACCAAAACTACGTCTACTGCTACGACATCCGCGACGAAGCCGCGCAGGCCGCCTCCAACTAACGCACGCCGCGGCCCCACTACTTGCTTGCCTCGTCGCGATTCCCCCCCGCGGGAACCGCTGCCGGCTCCTCCCCTTCGCCCTCTTCCTCCAACACAGGCGTCAACACCAGCCGCACCGGCGTTCCCAGCGGCGGAATGCGCTCCGTAAACGCCTGAAACAGCAGCCCGTCATTCGCCTGGCTGCTCTCGAACGGCACGTCCAGCGTCGCGGAAGTAAAGTTCGACACGCAGATGAAGTCGCCCTGCTCGGCCATGTAATAGCGCTTGCCGGAGCCTTCGTCGGTCCAAAACCCGCTGCCGGCGAAGACCCAGTCGTGCGACATTTCCTTCTTGGATTCGGCTTCCCGGACCCACTCTTGCGCGCGAGCGGTCTGCCACACGCCCTTCTCATCAAGCCACCGCACATCGATCTGAATCACTGTCCCGCGCGGCGGCGCGAACGTCGGCCGGAACCGCACGGGGCTCCCTTCCTTGGCGCCCACGGCCAATAGCGCCGCGTGAACGGTCGCGGCCTTCGTCTCGACCGCCACCACGCTTTCGTGCTCCTTGGTGTTCACCCGGCAGGCGAACATCTCGAGATACCCCTCGCGGAGCGCCACGTAGCCGTCGACCAACACCTCGTGCTTCTTGGCGTCGATCCAAACGCGGTCCGGCGCCGGCATGGCGGTGACGTCGCCTTCAGGATCCGGCAGATGCTTCGGCTCCGGCGCCGCCTCGCCTTCCGCGGCCGGGGGCGGCCCAAGCTGCGCCATCGCTGCCGGCACGCATGCCACTAGCAAAGCCACCGCCGCGATCCCGAGCCGCAGTCCTTCACGCCAGCTTAACATTTGCTCGCTCCTGCATTTCCCGCTCTTGCAGCTTCCGAAGAGAAGAGGTTTGTCCGCAGATGACGCAGATGACGCAGATGACGCAGATAGACGCAGATATTAGGAATTCGCCGACGAAGCCTTTCAACGGCATTACTTTCCCTTCTCTGTCCCTTCTCTGTGTTCATCTGCGTCATCTGCGGACAACTCCGACCGCCCCGAGAAATCGGCGGCAAGCGAGGGAGTCGCCCCGGATTATACGCGGATCGCCCCAAGTCGCCTGCCCCTGGGGAGATGCGAAAATCGCGGCGGCGACCCCCGTGAAGGCCGCCAGCGAAGCCACTACAATGTCTGCCCGTGCCGATGGCGGCGCGTTGAACTCACTTCCGACCGTTGCCCGCGACAGGCGCCCCTCGATATGGCCATTCTTCTCGATCCCA
>JANOIK010000743.1:0-4788 GCA_031407585.1 Planctomycetota bacterium
GACGGCTCGTGGCGAGGTAGTCGCACGCGGCTATCACAAATTGAACTCCTCCGGCTCCCTCCCCCTTGAGGGGAGGGCTGGGGAGGGGGTTGCGCTGGTACCCGCTTCCCACCCCCTCCCTAACCCTCCCCTCAAGGGGGAGGGGACCGGAACAATTCCAAGTGAGGCAGACCCCATACGCCGCCGCGACGCCAATCGCGGGCGCACCGCGCACCGCGAGTCGCTTAATCGCCTGCCACACATCCTCGACTGTCCAGCACTCAATCTCGACAACTTCGCCCGGCAGCCGCGTCTGGTCGAGCAACACAAGATGCCCGTCGATGCCGCCTTCCCATCGGAGCGTTGCCGCTGGGTTTTCAGGAGACGACGTGCTCATGTCGCAAACTGCGCGCTGAGCGGCAGGCCAAACGTCTCGGCGACCGCCTTGTTGGTCACCTCGCCGGCGTGCAGGTTGATTGCCCGAGCGATCGGCTTCAGCTCCTTCGCGGCCGCCTCGATGCCCCGCGTGGCGAGCTGAATCACCCACGGCAGCGTCACGTTGCACAGCGCGAACGTGCTCGTGCGGCCCACGGCGCCCGGCATGTTCGTCACGCAGTAGTGAACCACGTCGTCCACGATGTACGTCGGCGCGCTGTGCGTCGTCGGCCGGCTCGTGGCGATGCAGCCGCCTTGGTCGATCGCCACGTCGATGATCACGCTTCCGGGTTTCATGCGTTTGAGATCGTCGCGCTCCACCAGCCGCGGCGCCTTGGCCCCGGGGATCAGTACGGCCCCGATCACCAGGTCGGCCCGAGCGAGCTGCTCGCGCACCGTGTGGCGGTCGCTGAACAGGCAGTTGACGTTGGGCGGCATCACGTCGTCGAGGTACCGTAGGCGGTCCATGTTGACGTCGAGAATCGCGATGTCGGCGTTGAAGCCCGCGGCGATCTTCGCGGCGTTGGCGCCCACTACGCCGCCGCCCAGGATGGTGATCGACGCCGGAGCCACGCCGGGCACGCCGCCCAGCAGAATGCCGCGGCCCATCTGCGGCCGCTCCAGGTACTTGGCGCCCTCCTGAATGCTCATCCGGCCGGCGACTTCGCTCATCGGTGTGAGCAGCGGCAGCCGGCCCGCGTCGTCGGCGAGCGTTTCGTACGCGATGGACGTGGCCCCGCTCGCCAGCATCGCGTCGGTGAGCTCACGGCTCGCTGCGAAATGGAAGTACGTAAACAGGGCCTGCCCGCGGCGGATCATCGGCCACTCGCTCGCCTGCGGCTCCTTCACCTTCACGATGAGATCGGCCGCGGCGAAAATCTCGGCAGGACCGGCGGCCAGCTCGGCGCCGGCGCTCTCGTACTCGTGGTCGGCGATCCCCGAGCCCAGCCCGGCGCCATGCTCGACCAGCACGCGATGCCCGCGGCGGGTCAATTCCTCGACGCCCACCGGCAGCATGGCGACGCGGTACTCATCGAGTTTCACTTCCTTGGGAACGCCGATGATCATGGTGGACGGTGGGCAGGAGGCAGTGGGCAGTCAGAAAGGCAGCGCGTCGGGGGCGTCTCGCCCCCGGTGCGTCGCCGAGTGTACCATGACTCAATCGCCCGCCCCTAGCTCGTCGCTCTCCCTCGCACGTCGCCCGCACCGTGGATCACGAACCCACCAACCGCCGCATGCTCCTATGGCTCGTCGCCGGCGGCCTGGCGGTTTGGGGCCTGCTTCTGGGGCTGGGATCGTTCCTGGGGCTCGATCCCGGCACCCCCGATTTCGACATCCGCCGGTTCGCGATTATCACCGGCTGCGTCGGGGCGTTTCTGGCGTTCTGGCTGGGGGCAATGTGGCTTCGTGGGAGGCGATAGGAGGAAAGGAAATGGGAGTACACGTCGTCTTCGGACCCTGCTGTTTTTGCGGTGAAGAAATCCACGAGACCGTTATTGACCCGTGCAGTGTTACGGTCGAAACGAACCAACAAAAGTGGCAGGTTTGGTCCGCCCATGGGGCTTGCTTTCGAGACAGGATGAACCTTGAAAATCCGCAAATTGACCTTAGTCCGGCTCATTTCTGAGGGTCCCCCTCCACTTGCCGCCCCCCTGTTCCGCTGGTAAATTGACCGATCCTACTTTTTTGCGGCAGTCCGATTGAAAGGGCGTGGTTTCGTGAAGACTTACATGGCAAAGGCCGGCGAGGTCGAGCAGAAGTGGTTGCTCGTCGACGCGACGGACAAGGTCGTCGGCCGGCTGGCGAGCGAGATCGCCGTTATCCTCATGGGCAAGCATCGCCCTACCTACACGCCGCACGTCGACACGGGCGACTTTGTCGTGGTCACCAACTGCGAGAAGGTGCGCTTCACCGGCAAGAAGTGGGACCAGAAGACTTACGCCTGGTACACGGGCTACCCGGGTCAGAAAACGATCACCGCCGGCGACCGGCTCGCGAAGCACCCCGAGCTGATCATCGAAGAAGCCGTCCGCCGCATGTTGCCCAAGAATAAGCTGGCGATGGCGATGCTCAAGAAGCTGAAGGTTTACGCGGGCCCCGATCACCCGCACCAAGCCCAACAGCCCGAGCCCACCGAACTCGCCAGCGCCTAATCCGTCACCGATACAATTCTCCGCATTTAGCCGCGGGACTCGTCCCGCGATCCGCCGCACAGGACTCGACCCATGCCCACGACCGCCAGTGAAGAAGCCCTCGGAACCGGCCGCCGCAAGACCTCGGTCGCGCGCGTTCGCATTAGCGCCGGCAAGGGGAAGATTACGGTGAACAACCGCCCCCTCGAGGAATTCTTCTGCATCGCCCAGGACCGCAATGCGGCGATCTCTCCGCTGGTTCACTGCGAAGTGCTGGACAAGGTCGACGTCAAGATCCTGGCGCACGGCGGCGGCACCACCGGCCAGGCTGGCGCCGTCATGCAGGGCATTGCCCGGGCGCTGATCAAGCACGATAGCGACCTGAGCGAGAAGCTCCGCGAGAAGAACTTCCTGAGCCGCGACTCCCGCATGAAGGAGCGCAAGAAGTACGGCCTGCACGGCGCCCGCCGCGGCACGCAGTTTTCGAAGCGGTAACCGCTTTTGCCGTATCCAACCCGTATTCCAGCATTTAGCCCCCGGTTTGAAGAACCGGGGGCTAAATGTTTTTGGGGGCCGAAACTCGCCGTTTCGAGGCGGTGTTGCACCCTTATCTGGCGCCCCGGGGCACGGATTTTCCGTGGTCGGTGGTATGCTGGAAGGCAGGCTCGGGGCCCGGAACCCCCGGGCTCACAATCCGGAGGCCCGCCATGCGACGGTGTTGCCGCTTTGCGCTTGCGCTCGCCGCGCTGCTGTCCGCAGCCGCGCCCCTGGTTCACGCCGGCGCCCCGTCGCCGGCCCCGCAGGCCGACGCCAAGCCGGATCCGCGGGAGGTCGCCCGGCAGGTCGACGCCTCGCTCGCCGCCGAGGTCTTTGCGACCGGAGCAGGCGCGCCGGCTGAACTTGCGCCGCAGTGCGACGACGCCACCTACCTCCGCCGCACCTGGCTGGCCGTCGTCGGCGACATCCCGGCGCCGGAGCATGTCATCGCCTTCCTGCTCGACAAGAGCCCCGACAAGCGGGAGCGGCTCGTCCGCGACTTGCTCGCCGATCCGCAGTACGGACTCAACTGGGCCCGCTACTGGCGGGACGTGATTTTCGACCGCCGCGCCGAAGACCGGGCGTTGATCGCCGCCAACGCGCTCGAGGCCGACCTGAGTGCGAAGCTCAATGGCGGCGCCGGCTGGGACCGCATCGCCGCCGATTTCATCACCGCCGAGGGCGATGTCCGCGAGAACGGCGCCACGGCCATCATCATGGCCCAGGACGGCCGCACCGAGGAAACGACCGCCGAGGTTGCTCGCATCCTGCTCGGCGTGCAAATCCAGTGCGCCCAGTGCCACGACCACCCATACGATCGCTGGAAGCGTGAGCAATTTCACGAGCTCGCCGCGTTTTTCCCGCGCATCGGCGTGCGGCCGGTGCAGTCGGCCACGCAGCGCTCGTTCGCCGTGATTTCGAGCGACCGGCAACTGCGCCGCCGTGCCAACAACGACGAGAATCGGCCGACTCTCGAGCACGCGATGCCTGATCTTGAAGACCCTACCGCGCCAGGCACGCGCGTGCAGCCGAAGTTCTTCCTTACATCCGCCGAGCTGCCGTACGGCGCGACCGACGACCAGCGTCGCGAGACGCTCGCTCGCTGGCTGACCGATAACGAGTGGTTCGCCAAAGCGGTCGTGAACCGCATGTGGGCGGAGCTCGTCGGCGAGGGATTTTACGAGCCGATCGACGACCTGGGGCCCGACCGCACCGCGTCGGCGCCGGCCACGATCGAACTGCTCTCGACCCAGTTTCGCGCGAGCGGCTACGACCTCAAGTGGCTGATCGAGACGATCTGCGCGACCGACGCGTACCAGCGCGAGTCGCGGCCCCGCCGCGGTGTGGACGAGGGCGTGCCGTTCGCGGCGAACGTGCCGCAGCCGCTGCGTGCCGACGAACTCTACAACTGCGTGCTTTCGGCGCTCGACATGAACGAGGAGACGGCGAACCCGCGGCGGCGTCGTGGCGGGGGCGGCGGCATGGGCGGCTACCGCAATCGCGGTCCGCGCGGCGAGTTCAACGAAACCTTCGGCTACGACCCCAGTGACTTGCGCGACGGCATCGCGGGCTCGATCCCGCAGGTGCTCGCGATGATGAACTCGCCGCAAGTCGCCGGCGGCGCCAAGGCCGCCCGCGGCGGGCTCGTCAAACGGCTGCTTGCTGAGATTCCGGACGACGACCAGCTTGTCGTCGAGCTTTACTT
>JANOIK010001115.1:0-7619 GCA_031407585.1 Planctomycetota bacterium
CGAGTTGCTTCACGAAGGTGCGGCGCGTGGAGGGCATGAGAGCCTCTGCGGTGAGGAGATGTGCGGAGGAGATGTGCGGAGGAGATGCGCGTTAGCGTAACGCGCGGTCAATCGGGGTGCCATGCCCACGTCCGCGTGGGCATGCCGCGATGGAGAACGTGTATCCGCTTCGTCCCCCCTCCCCAGCCCTCCCCGCCGAGGGGAGGGAGCCGGAGGGATTTTAGTTACGGGCTCGCGGCGGCGCGTTGGAGTTGCTCGGCGACCCACGTGAGCCACTCGGGGGCCGGCGGGCCGTAGGGGCGGAACTTGGTTTGGGTGCCGAGGTCGTCGCGGTAGAGTATCGCGCGGTGTTCGCCGAGAAGCGCCGCGGCGGGCGAGTCGATGAGGCTGGTCGAATCGGCGCCGCTCATCTGCGAGGCGATGCGGAACTCGATTTCGCGGAGTGTCAGCCGATCGATGCTGCGCGTGAGGCTGTTGTACGACTCGCACCAGAACAGCACATGCACCCCGACCGCGGGGCCTTCCTTGAGGATGTCGCGGAAGCGGCGGTCGGCAGGCGCCGTTTTGCCTTCCTTCTTCGCGAACGAGAAGCTGAAGTCGTCCTCGCCTTGGCGGAGGTCGCGGAACTGGGCGAGGTCGTGGATCACGAGGTAGATCGAGCTGTAACGCTCCTCGGGCGATTGCGAGCGGCGGGTCACCTCGTCGGCGATCGACAGGATCGCGGCCGCGGCGTTGCGCGGGGGGATCACTTCGCACTGGTCGCCCACCGTCGCGGCGATTTGGCCCCACAAGCCGGGTACGTGCGACTCGGGTCGCGTGCCGTCGAGCACCGTGAACCGGGCGCCCGCCTCGCCGTGCTGGGCCGCGAGGCCGATCACCACATTGGCGAGGACGCCGCCGCCGATGAGTTCGTGCTGGCCGACAATGGCGAGGTTGTGCCCGCCCTGGCGGCGGAGCACCAGATGCGTGGCCGGCTCGATGCGCACGGCGCTGCCGAGCCAGAGCGTGGGCTCCTGGTGGGCGGTTCGTTCGGGGTGCGTGATCGCGGCGACGAAGTCGGGGTTGTCCCGCGGGTTCGCGGGGACGTTGCCTTCGAAGACGATGGCGGGGTCGCGCGGTGGGCGCCCAGCCGTTGAAGCGGCCTCGCCGTTGGGAGACGCGAGGTTGTGGAGCGTAGCGAGGTATTTGACGCGCTCGGGGTCGGGGAGCCAGACGACTTGGAACGGGTGGTTGCCCGTGAGCAGGCCGTTTTGGTCGTTGTAAATCGCTTCGCCGGGGCGGGTGAGGAGGCGAGCGGCGGTGTTTTCGTCGCTGAGGATGAGGTGGGCGTCGGCCTCGCTGCATTCCAGCGCGATGCGGACCGCCATCTGGCCGATGGTGCTGCGGGCGAGCGAGTAGGCGCCGCTGAGCGACTGCGAGCCGAGGATGACGTGGATGCCGAAGGCGCGGCCCTGCCGCACGAGGCGGTCGAGGAGCAATGCGGCGTCTTGCGCGAGCTTGTCGTCGGCGACGAACAGCTCCTGGAATTCGTCGATGACCAGCAGCGTGCGCGGCATGGGCGTGTCGGGCTGCGCGCGGCGGAAACCGGCGACGTCTTGCACGCCGTGCTGGCGGAAGAGCTCGCCGCGGCGGCGCAGCTCCTGGTCGAGCCGCTCGAGCACGCTGACGCCGAACTCGCGTTCGCTTTCGACCGCGATGACGCGCGCGTGCGGTAGCTTGCCCGTGGCGTAGGCTTTGAACTCGACGCCCTTCTTGAAGTCGACGAGGTAAAACTCGACCTGGTCGGGGCTATAGTGCAGCGCCGCATTGGTGATAAGCGCGTGCAGCATGGTCGATTTGCCAGAGCCCGTCTTGCCGGCGGTGACCATGTGCTGCGAGGTGCCGATGCCGAGTCGCACGGACTGCAGTTCCTTCGCCCCCGCACGGCCGATGGGGACGACGAGCTCGCGGGCGCAGTCGCCGGTCCAGAGCTTGTCGGGCGCCGGGGCGACAACCGCGAACGGCACTTCGACCTTGCTCGCGTCGCGCGACTGGCGGCCGGCCCAGTGCAGTACGTCGCTCAGGCGGTCGTCGGCCGGCAGCGGGTCGAGCTCCAGCGGCAGGCGCTCGAACAGCGGGTACCGCCAATGCAGGCGCTCGTCGGCCCAGTCGAGGTGCACCGCGTCGCCCATGAGATCGTCGAGCTTGAACTCGTGCGGCAGGCGGAGCGTGCGGTCGACGCTCACCAGCGTGTACACGCCGCAGCGCGGCCCACTGGCGCTGATCGCCGCGAGCTTGCGGGCGGCGTTCTCGCTGAAGCCCGCGGGGAAGTTCGCGGCGATGACCACGTGGTACGGCTCGGACACTTCGCCGGCGGTCTTGTTGTAATCGTGGATCGTGGCGAATTCGTTGCGGAGATATTTCTGCAGCACCTTTTCCATGTGCGCGGCGATCAGGCCGAGCCGCTCGTCGATGTGCTTGTAGTCGGTCCACAGGCGGCCGCCGGCGACCAGCAGCTCGTCGTGGTCGGACAGGTGCATGAACGCGGAGAAGTTTTCGCCGAGGCCCGCGGGGTCGATGATCGTGAACCGCACCTTGCCCGCGGGCATGCTCGTGAGCATGCGGAGCGCGACGAGCCCGAGCACGTCGGCCGCGGCGCGGCGCCCTGCGCCCTCGGCCGTGATGACGAGCCGGGGCTGCTCCTCGAAATTCATCACCGCGGGAAGGACAAGCCGTTTCACCCCGGGGTCGAGCCGCTTGTCTTCGGGGATCGCGTTCTTGACGAGCTGCAGCGGCAACGGGCACTGTCCGAACCGGATGGCCTCGGGCGGCTCGGGCGGGCGGCGCCAGGCTTGCCAGTCGGGGGCGTTCCAATCTTGGAACAACTCCGCGGCGCGGGCGTGCATGCCATCAAGCTCGTCGGCAATGGCGCGGAAGCCGGCGAGCCAGGCGTCGGCCATCGTTTTCCAGGCGGCCTCGTGCGCGGCGTTCGCGGCCGTGCGGCGGGCGTCGAATCGCTCCGCGGTTTCGCGCTCGCTCTGCTGGTGAGCGACGATGGCTTCGTGGAGCAGCGCGGGGTATTTGTCTTGCGCGGCGGCCAGGGCGCGATCGCGATCGACGGCCAGGGCCTGCTTGCGCGTGGCGAAGTGGGGCTCGATCGGCGCGATTTCGGCGGCGCGCTTCGCATCGGCGGCGGCAATCTCCTGGTCGCGGTGCTGCTTCGCGGCGGCCAGATCGCGATCGCGGCGGCGGACGATGTCCTGCGTCATGCGATCGCTCGTGGCGCGGGATTCGGCGGTGGCGTCGCGCTCGAGTTGCCGCGCCTGTTCGAGCTGGTGCTGGATGCGGCCGAAGTGGGCGAGCGTCTGACGGCGAGCGCGGGGCACGATGACCGCGAGCACGACGGCGCCAAGGAGCAGCCCCGCGCCGGCGCCGGCGAGCCAGCCGGTGATCGAGAACTGAAGCAGCGCCGCGACGATGGGCGTGGCGATGATCGCGACGGCCGCGAACCAGACCCACTGGCGGCCGCCTTCGAGGAAGAGCGACGCGAGACGCTGGTCTTGGAGCTGGAGCACGCTCTGGTGCATCGCGGCGATCTGGGACTGCAGGCGGTCTTCGGCCGTGGTGGGCTCGGCAGGCGCCGGCGCGGCGGCGGGAGCCTCAGCGGCCGGCGGCTGAGGCGTTGTTGCTTCGGGAGTTTCGGCGAGCGCGGCCCGCCAGTCGTAGGCGTCCGCGGCTTTGGTCAGGCGCCGCATTTCGATGAGCGTGCGGGCGTCGCGTTCGAGGCCCTGGATCTGCCGCTTGCGCGATTGCAGGCGCAGGGCGGCCTGCTCGATGAACTCGAACGGCTTATTCTTCTGGCCGTCGTACACGGCGAGCGCTTGCCACTCCGCCTCTTTCGCGAAATGTTCGACGCCGATCGCGACCGAGGCGCGGCGATCCTCGGCGGCTTTGTGACCGGCCTTGCGCTTGGCTTCGGCTTCGGCGAGGGCGGCGTCGTGGGTCGCCGCCGCGGACCGCTTCACCTCGGCAAATTCGTTCTCCAGACTGCGGCGCCGCTCGGCGTGCTCTTCGCCCAAGCGCTGAGCGTGGGCGGAAAACTCCTGCTCGGCCGCGGACAGCTCGGTCGCCAGGGTCGCGGCCAGCAGGCGATCCTCGTTGGCGCGCTGGTCGGCGAGCTTCTGCAGGTGCTGCATCAGCTCCAATTCGCGGCGGGTGGAAAGTTTTGGTTGGGTCAAAGCATGGCGCCGGCGTGTTCGTTTCCTAAACTACTCGTCGCAGTCGCGGTGCATGTGGTCGATGATGTGCGACATGCGGGAAATCGCGTCCAGCGCCAGTTTGACGACCGGACCAATCGGTTCCAAGTGGATCTCGCAGAATCGGCGGCTCACCCCGTCGTTCCAGTGCTCCGAGGCGTCGAGCCACGCGGTCTGCAGCTCGTCGAGCGAGTCGCGGATGAGCGCGGCGGTGGTATAGAGTTGGGAACCAGCCATGGGTCACGAGGTTTCGGCGGGGGCTTCAGGGGAAGGCGGAATTGTGGCCGCGGCGGCGGGGTGTGCCGCCTGCGGCGCGGTTGCTGCGGCGGTCGCCTCGCGAGAGTTCGAGTTGGCGGACCCTTCCTGCGGAACGCCGTGGGCGACAAAGGCGTCGGGCGCTTGCTCGAGCTGGTACTGCTCGATCTGGTGCATGATCTTCGCGAGCACGCCGCGCGCGTCCGGCACGCCGAGCTCGAGCACGCGGCGGAGCTGGCCGATGCGGCCGTGAAACTCCATCGCGTCGTGGCGGAAGCCGCGCTGCCATTTCTTGACGACCTCGACCTTCTCGCGGCAGTAGTCGAGGCGCCGCTTGGCGGCTGCGACCGCTTCCTTCTGCTCGCGGCACGCCGGGCGCTGGCCATCGGCGGTGGTCATCATCAGGCACCGCTCGAGCTCAAGCTTGGCATTGTGGACGGCCGTCTCGGCTTCGTGCTTCTGGTTTCGCCAATGGGGAGGCCGGTCGTGGTCGATCCAGCCGTCGGCGCGGCGCAGCTCGCCATCGAGCGCATCGAGCGCGTTGCCCACGCGCTCCGCAAAGCGCGCAAGCGCCATGTTGAGCGCTTCGATGGCATCGGTGGATCGGACTTGGGCGGATGACATGAGTTGGGAATTAGCCTCCGGCGCAAGCCGGGGGTTTGGAGCGCGAGTTCGCGTAGCGCAAAAACCCCCGGCTTCCGCCGGGGGCTAGTGCTGGGTGGTTGTTCGCAGCGTTGGTCGTGTGATCAGCGCTGTTGGAGGTACTCTTCGATCCGCTGCGCCTTGCGCAACAGAAACGGAGCATATTCGTTCGTGGCCTCGATCGAGCGGTTGATCAGCTTGAGGTGTTGCTCGAACTCGTCGGAGAATTTCTTCTGTTCCTGGTCCCGCCACGTCGAGTTGAGCGCGTGAAGCTGGGCGGAGAGCGTGATGAGCCGCTCCTCGAGCTCCGCGTTGAATTGCTTGAGCTGATGAGCGAAGCGGCGCAGCTCGGCGGGATCGACGACGGCTTGCGACATGGCGGACCCTGTTCCCTTCTGGAGAGATTCGCGAGAAAAGGCGCCGAACGCGGAGCAGCGAATCCTCTAGGTTCGATTTTAACCACCTCCTGCGAGGGGGTAAACCAAACGCCGGGGGCCTTCGGCATTGACCGGGGCCTTGGAGGGGAGCGACCGTGACATTCGTCACAACCGTTAGGTCGAATTGCCTTGAAAGAGCTGCGCGAGTTTCGTGATCACTTCGCCTAGCAAGGAGTCGTCAAGGTGACCGAGTCGCCGCAGGAGCAATCGCTTCGAGAGGGTGAACGGCTTGGCCCACTTCACCGCGGACGACTGCTTCAGCATCGTGGACGCGAATTCTGGGGCATCATTGGCAACGACAACGCTGAACGGGTCGCGTGGATCGACCCGAGAGCTAATGGGCACGACGACCACGTCCTCGCCACGATTGTACTGCTCGTGAGAGACGACTAGAACGGGTCGCACCTTGGCGCCCGTTCCGTCAGTAAAGGGAAATTGGCACAGATAAATCGTGCCGCCCTTCATAACGGTTCGCCGTCTTGGACCGAGTAGATGTCCTCGGCGTCATCGCGCCAGAAGTCGAGAACACCCGACTGTTCGACGAGATGCAGCGCGTCGAGCGTCGATGCGTCATGGAGAAGTTCTACGCGAACAGCCGCGCCGTCCGGAAGCGAAACCGGAACGTCCAAAATAATCTGGTTGCCGCAGACATGGCCCATAAGCGTCATCGCAAACCTCACCTGGCGTGAACCGTAAGGTTAATTTTAGTCTACCGCGGCGGAAAGGTCGAACTGAGCTCGGCAGCGTCCGCATTCACCAGGTCGGGCAGCGGGCGGCCGGCCCCGCGGTAGGACGGGTCAATGCGGTCAAGCTCTTCGGCGACGGCGCGAATCGTCGTGCGGATCTGCTCCGGCGTGTGGTCGCTGGTAATGAAGAACCGCAGCCGCGCGGCGCGCTCTTCGACCGCCGGGTACATGATCGGCTGCACGTTGATGCCGCGGTTGCGAAGGGCGTAGGACAATCGCAGCGCGTGCTCGCTGTTGCCCGTGATGACGGGAACGACCGCCGTGTTGTTGCTCGTGCCCGTATTAAGGCCCGAATCTTTCGCCAGCCGCAGGAACAGCCGCGAGTTCTCGGCAAGGCGCGCGACGCGCTCCGGCTCCTCCTGCAACAGTTGCAGCGAGGCAAGCGCAGCGGCGGCGTTCGGCGGCGACAGGCCGACGCTGTAGACGAAGCCCGGCGCCGTGTACTTGAGGTACTCGACGATTTCCTTCGACCCCGCGATGTAGCCGCCGCAGCTTCCAAAGCTCTTCGAGAGCGTGCCCATCCACATGTCGACGTCGCGGGGATTGATGCCGAAATGCTCGCTCATGCCGCGGCCGTGAAGGCCCATCGTGCCGATCGAGTGGGCCTCGTCGACCATCATGTAGGCTTTATACGTCTTCTTGATCTCGACGAACTTCGGCAGCTCGGGATAGTCGCCGTCCATGCTGTAGACGCCTTCGACCACAATCAGCACGCGGCGATACTCGTGGCGAATCTCGGCGAGAATCTTCTGGCAGTCGCGCCAGTCGTTGTGACGGAACGGGCGCCGACGCGCGCCGCTGAGAATGGCGCCCTGCATGATGCTGTTGTGCGACAGCGCGTCGTGCAGAATCAGGTCGCCCGGGCCGAACATGTGGCCGATGACGGATTCGTTGGTCGAGTGGCCGCCGACGAACACGATCGAGTCTTCCGTGCCGATGAAGTCGGCGATGCCCTTCTCGAGCTGGCGATGCAGCGGCTTCTCGCCAGAGACGAGCCGGCTGGCCGACACGCTGGTGCCGTACTTTGTGACGGCGTCGCGCGTGGCCTTGATGACCGTGGGGTCGCCGCTCATGCCGATGTAGTTGTAACTGCAGAAGTTGATGTACTCTTGCCCGCCGATGACGGTGCGGTCGTTGGTGATGCCCTCGTGCACGCTGAAGAACGGATTGGGCATGCCCGTGCCCTTGGTAAATTTGAAGTTTTCTTGCAAGCGCAAATACTCGGCGCTCTTGGCGAACTGGTAGTCCTCTTCCGCGACTTCGAGGGTGGCGGGCTTGGTGGAGCGGTCCTTGAGCTCGCCGCC
>JANOIK010001135.1:0-13085 GCA_031407585.1 Planctomycetota bacterium
CGCATGGTGGTGATCGAGATGAACCCGCGCGTGAGCCGCTCCTCGGCCCTGGCATCCAAGGCCACCGGATTTCCCATCGCACGCGTCGCGGCCCGCCTGGCGGTGGGGTACACGCTGGACGAACTGCCCAACGAGGTGACGGGCGTGACGCCGGCCAGCTTCGAACCCGCGCTTGACTACGTCGCGGTCAAAGTCCCCCGGTTCGCGTTCGAGAAGCTCCCCGGATCCAGCGGGGTGCTGTCGACGTACATGCAGAGCGTCGGCGAGGTGCTGGCCCTGGGGCGGACGTTCGCGGAGGCCTACGGCAAGGCGATGTCAGGGCGTGAGCTTGACAGCCCCACGCCGGTGCCGGTATCGATCGCGGACGCACTCGAGCGGCTGCGCGCGCCGTCATGGGATCGGTGGGACGTGATGATGTGGGCCGCCGCACAGGGTGTCGACGCGCAGGCGCTGTCGGACGTCACCGCCGTCCATCCGTGGTTTTGTGGAGAGATCACGCAGCTCGCGCAGGCCCGCGTAACGATCGGGGGTCCGCTCGACGGGCTCGTCGCAGACGATCTGCTGGCCGCACGCCGGGCCGGACTCACCGACCGTGATATCGCAGACGTGACCGGATCGTCCGATCTGGACGTGGGGCGGCGGCGGCGGGCCCTCGGGGTCACGCCGACGTATCACTCCGTCGACACGTGCGCCGGAGAGTTCGCAGCCGAGACGCCCTACTTCTATAGTGGGTTCGCAACCGCCGGCGAGGCGCTCACCGACACGCGGCCGTCGATCATCGTTCTGGGATCCGGCCCGAATCGCATTGGGCAAGGGGTTGAGTTCGACTACTGCTGCGTTCATGCGGCGCAGGCCGTGCGTGAGCTGGGGTATGCCGCCGTCATGGTCAACTGCAACCCCGAGACGGTCTCGACCGATCATGGCGCGAGCGACCGGCTGTACCTCGAGCCGGTGACGCTGGACACGGTCCTGGACATCTGTGCGCGGGAGCGCCCACTCGGCGTCATCACCCAACTCGGCGGGCAGACGCCGCTGCGGATGGCATCCGTGCTCGAAGGTGAGGGGGTGCCGCTGCTCGGCACGCCCGCCGATGCAATCGACCTGGCAGAGGATCGTGAGCGGTTCGGCGCCGTCCTAGCCGACCTCGGTTTGCGCGCCCCACCGTGGGGGATCGCTCATACGCCGGACGGTGCCGTACGCGCGGCCGAGTCCATCGGGTTCCCAGTGCTCGTCCGGCCCTCATACGTGCTGGGCGGGCGCGCGATGGCCATCGTGTTCAGCCAGGACGAACTCGCCGCATACCTCGCAGCCGAGTCGCCGACGTGGCCGGTGCTCGTCGACCGCTTCCTCGAAGACGCGATCGAGCTTGACGTCGATGCCCTCTGCGACGGCGCGTCGTGTCACGTGGCCGCGATCTTGGAGCACGTCGAGGCGGCAGGCGTTCACTCCGGCGACTCCGCCTGCGTGACCCCGCCGCAGGAGACCGGTCCCGGCGTGCTCCGACAGATCGAGGAACAGACGGCGCAGATCGCGGTCCGGCTGGGTGCCGTCGGCCTGGTCAACGTGCAGTTTGCACTGCAGGACGGTCAGCTCTTCGTCATCGAGGCCAATCCCCGTGCGTCGCGGACCGTTCCGTTCGTCGCCAAGGCGACCGGCATGCCCGTGGCGAAGATTGCCGCGAAGGCGATGGCGGGCGTGAGCCTCGCGGACCAAGGCGTGACGGCGGATCCCGTGCCGTCGCACGTGTCGGTGAAGGAGAGCGTCTTCCCGTTCATCAAGTTCGCGGGCGTCGACATCGTGTTGGGACCGGAGATGCGCTCGACGGGCGAGGTGATGGGCGTGAGCGAGAGGTTCTCGATGGCGTTTGCCAAGAGCCAGCTCGCCGCGGGGACGGTGCTGCCCTCGAGCGGCAACATTTTTGTGAGCGTCGCCGAGAAGGCGAAGCCGGCGATCGTCGATTTGGCGCGGCGGTTAGAAAAGATGGGATACGCGCTGCTCGCCACCGACGGGACAGCGAAGCTGCTCGAAGACGCGGGCATCGCGACGCGACGCGTGAAGAAAATCAGCGAGGGGCATCCCAATTTGCTCGACTTCCTGACCGACGGCGACGTGGCGCTGGTGATGAACACGCCGCGCGGCAAGGGCGCCCGCACGGATGAGGGGAAGATTCGCGCCGCCGCCGTGCAGGCTGGCGTGCCGTGCCTGACGACGATCGAAGCGGCGACCGCGGCGGTGCGTGCGATGGAGGCGCTGCGGCAGGAAGAGATGGAAGTGCAGGCGCTGCAGGACCGGTTTCCGCAGGCTTGAGCATGCCGCGGCGGCCGATCCCGTAAGTTTGCCGGCTCTATCAATTGCGGCTAGACTATCGGCATGAGCACGCACGCGATTCATTTCGACGCACTGCCGGGCTTCACGCCTGTCTCGGGACTCGGGCCGCATCGCGCAAGCGACTATTTCGCATTGCCGGAGGGCGAGCCGGTCGAGCTTATCTACGGGAGGCTAACAGTGTCGCCGGCGCCCACCACGCTCCATCAAACCGTATCTCTTTTGTTGGCTGAGATATTATTGCGCATTTCACGTACGACAGGGGGCCGAGCGTTCGCAGGTCCGGTCGACGTGGTTCTGGCAGACCATTCCGTCGTCGAACCCGATTTGGCGTACGTGACCAAAGGTCGCCGCGCCATCATCGGCGACAAAATCAACGGTTCGCCGGACCTTGCGGTTGAGATCTTGTCTCCGCATCACATGCGTCGCGACCGTAGCGACAAGCTGGCGCTCTACGCCGAATTCGGCGTCGCCGAGTACTGGATCGTCGACCCGCGCGAACGACTGTTTGAATTTCTCGTCAATCGTGGCGGGCGTTTCGAGGTCCAGCCGCAAAGAGATGATCGCTATGCGTCGCCCGTGATGCCGGAGTTAGTCATCGATCTGGCCGCGTTCTGGGGAGAGGTGGATCGCCAGCTTGATGACGGCGTCGCTGCTGGCGACGAAGGCTAGCTCTTCGTTCGACCGACGGCTAAGCGCTCATCACCTCGCCGCGTGAGGGCGGCACAGGTCACCACGGAGGGCTGACGATGAATTTCTACGAGCGGATGCGGATGCTCGTGCGACTTTGGAAATATCGGCTGCGCGAGGAGCGGGACAGTATCGCGTTTATGCGGCGGCAGCCGCTTGCGGGGCGGATGGTCGTCGACGTGGGCGCCAACAAGGGCATCTACTCGTACTGGATGAGCCGGCAGGTCGGCCGCGCGGGGCGGGTGATCGCGTTCGAGCCGCAGCCCGAGCTGCTGCCGCACCTGGAAGACTTGAAGCGAACGTTTGGCCTCGCCAATTTGGAGATTGTGGCGAAAGCGCTCTCCAACGGTCGCGGCGCCGTGGCCATGCATCGCGACAAGCCGGGGGCGCTCGGCGCCACGTTGGATACCAGCCATCTGCAGAGCACGGGCACGGCGTCCAATGAAACGATCGGCGTCGAGATGATTCCGTTGGACGACTACTGTCACGAAGCGGGCGTGACGTCCGTCGCGTTCATCAAGTGCGACGTCGAGGGGCACGAGTTGGCCGCGTTCCAAGGAGCACGGCGAACACTCGAGGAACAACGGCCCACGCTCCTGTTTGAATGCCATCACCATGAGGCGGAACGGGGCGAGCTTTTTCGCTACCTGCTCGATCTGGGTTATGACGGCTACTTCTTGACTGGCGGAGAACGTTTCCCTTGCGAGCGGTTTGCCGACGTTCCTTATCGCAAGCCGTCGATACGCTTTCGCAATTACGTCTTTACGCACCGCGCCGCGAACGTGGCGTGGTAGGCATGCGACCCGCGCGTGGATGAAACTACTGACGTCGTCGAGCCCAAGCTTCCGTACGCCGAGCGCGCCGAGTTGCCGCGACTGCAGTTGATCCACCTGATGGCGTTGACCGCGGCGACGGCCGTCGCACTGGTTCCCATTAGCTATCAGCAGGAGGCGATGGAGCGTCTTGATAGCGACGCCGCGCGCACCGTGGGGGACCAAGCGCTGGCAATGGCGATCAATGCCTTTTTGTGGGGGATTGTCAGCGGGGGCTGCTTGTTCATCGTGGGGGCATTGCTCGCCTGGCGTCGCAAGGGGTATCGATTCCGAATCGAACCCGGGCACTGGCTGGCGATTGAGATCACCTACAGTTGGTGCGTCACTGCGATCATGTTCGCGACGACTCGCGCTTTGGACGAATCGAGCACGGTCATTTCGACGATGAGTTGGGGTTCGCAAATCCTCGGATCGATAGGCTTCTTCCTCTGGTTCCTCTATCTTGCCCGGAAGACCACTGAACCGGCGGCCTGGCGGTGGTGTTACGCAGTGCTTGCACTGGCTACTCCCGCTGCGATGGTATTGGGCGTGGCTCTGGGATTCGCTAACGCATTTCGATCGAGACATCCCACTGAAGTCTTTGCCTTCATTTTTATTCCGCTCACCGCGGCGAGTTGTCTCCAGGCCATCGTACTTCTGGTCGCGATCGCGAGCGACCGGCGGCATGGTCGCCGTCGGCATTGGACGCACACACTAGGGGCAAGCCTCCGAATTCTCGTGATGGCTTCCGCGACGATCTCGTACGCGTGGATGATGAGCAGGATGTTGTAAAACTGCTCATCGATTCGCGGCGAATCCACGATCGCTGGAATTTTTTTCTTGCGTCTCGGCCGCGTCGCGCGTCGTAGCGCTGCTAGCAACGCGCGACATGCATCCACAACATTTTTGATGTTGCAACGTGTCGTCACGCCATCCGCTGCAAACGCATCGGCACGCGGTTCGTCGCGTCGAGTGATGTTTGCTGGCGCTCGCGCTACACACACAAAAAGTTTTTTGCGATCCGTCGAAAGTGCCGTTGACCCGCATCGAGGGCTGGCCTATTCTCCCGCCCACACACGACGCAACAACGATCGCGAGCAAACAAACGAGGCACGGACGCCAACACAAGTTTGCCTTCAACGAGTTCAAAAACTCTCCTCTCAAAAGCACGCGATCGCAGTTGTCACGAACGTCTGCAAGAAGCAGTCACTCAACAACACAACACATTGGAGCCACGTGGTTGGGTCGTCGATCGAGCGAGTGCAAGCTTGCACGGTCAGCGCCCCTCGCAGCGGTTAGCGCAGCACGGAAGCTCGCGCTATCGCTCGCGACACACTCCGCCGCCTGTCAGTTCCGACACACCTGACACGCGGCCGCCCAGGCGCGCATGCGAGATTGCGTCCAATCGCTCCCGGAAAGGTTACGCGTCCTTTGCCCCCCTGGGACGTGTGCTTTTTCGGGAGCTTTTTTATGCGCGGAGAGAAGGGGAGAACCACCAAGGCACAAAGACACTAAGGGAGAAGAAGGGGATTTTGTCCGCAGATGTCGCAGATTTGCACAGATGTGAAATCGGGGATTCGATAATCTGCGCTCATCTGCGACATCTGCGGATAACTCCGACTTCTAGTTTTAATTCTTTGTGTCTTCGTGCCTTGGTGGTTCCTCCCCATCCGCGTTGTCGCTCGCAGCGCCTCGCGTTACAATTCGCCGCTTCACTTAGCTCGCTCCGCACGTCAAGGATGACGATTCGATGGCCAGGGACGCCGCCGCGCGGCATGCGCCGCCAGCACCGATTTCTCACACCCCGGCGGACGTGCTCCGTTACGGGCGCGAGGTGATCGGCGTCGAAGGTCGAGCGCTCGTCGAGCTAGTCGACCGGCTCGATCAAAGCTTCTGCGACGCCGTCGAGGCCATCCTCGAAACTCAGGGCGCCGTCATTGTCACCGGCATCGGCAAGGCGGGGCTCATCGGGCAGAAACTCACCGCCACGTTTGCCTCGACCGGCGCTCGGGCTCACTTCCTGCACCCGGCCGAGGCGTTTCACGGCGATCTGGGCCGCGTGCACTCGGGCGACGTCGTGCTGGTGCTTTCGCAAAGCGGCGAGACGCCCGAGGTGTTGCAACTGCTGCCCGCTTTACGCTCATTAGGAGTGAAGCTGATTGCCATGACCGCTTCGGCCGAGAGCACTCTCGGCCGGGCGTCTGCGATCGTGCTTCCGCTGGGGCGGCTTGAGGAAGCGTGCTCGCTGGGCCTGGCGCCCAGCACTAGCACCACCGTCATGCTGGCCCTGGGCGACGCGCTCGCATTGGTCGCGAGCCGACTACGCGGCTTTGGCGCCGAAGATTTCGCCCGGTTTCATCCGGGCGGGGCCCTCGGCCGCAAGCTCAGCGCGGTGGACGACCACATGCGGCCGCTCGAACAATGCCGCCTGGCCCGGGTGAACCAATCCGTGCGCCAGGTGGTCTTAACCTCCACGCGGCCGGGACGCCGCAGCGGTGCGATCATGCTCGTGGACGCCGGCGGCCGCTTGGCCGGGCTGTTCACGGACAGCGACCTCGCCCGCCTGATCGAGCGTCGCGACGATGCGGCGCTCGACCAACCGATTCAGCAGGTGATGGCCAAGTCGCCGACCACGGTTACGACCGGTTCGCGCATGACGGCGGCCATCGAGATCCTCACCTCGCGCAAATTCAGTGAACTGCCGGTCGTCGACCAGCAGGGGAGCCCGATAGGTATGATCGACGTCACAGATGTGGTGGCCATGTTGCCCCAAGGAACCATGGAACCTAGAACCAACGCGTTGTTTTACGAAGAACCCTTCGAACGCTTCGAGCCGCTCGGAATCCGCCTGTACACGGGCGACGACGCCGAGGGCGCCGAAGATTTCGTCTGGCCGCATACTGAGTTGCCGGAAACGGACTGAGTCATTGCGGATTTGGGATTTTGGATTGCGGATTGAATTGAGGCGTAGCTCAGGCTGGGCCTCAATCCGCAATCCGAAATTCGCAATCCGAAATCGCCATGAAACTCGTCGAGCGATGCGCCGCGATCCGTCTGCTGTTGACCGACGTCGACGGCGTATTGACGAATGGCGGCGTGCTCTTGGACAACCAGGGCGTCGAGTCGAAGTGCTTTAACATTCGCGACGGCCTGGCCGTGCGGTTGTGGCAGCAGTCCGGCGGGCAGGCGGGGATTGTCACGGGCCGCAGTTCGCAGGTGGTTAAGCTGCGTGCGGCCGAGTTGGAGATGGAGATCGTCCGGCAAGGCGTGAAAGAGAAGCTGCCCGAAGTGCAAGCAATCGCGGCGTCGCTCAAGCTGCGTCCCGAGCAGATCGCTTACATCGGCGACGACCTGCCCGACGTGGCGGCGATCCGCTTCGCGGGGCTGGGCGTCGCCGTGTCCGACGCGCCCGAGGAAGTGCGCGCGGCGGCCGACTATGTGACAAGCGTGCCCGGCGGCGCCGGCGCCATGCGCGAGGTCGTTGAGCTGCTGCTCAAGAACACAGGAAAGTGGGAGAGCACGATCCGCAAATACGTGGCATAACACGACAAGCGAGCCAGGCCGTCCCCGGCCCCGGCGCCCCTCAAATCAGCTCCGCTCTTCGTCCATTCAAGGAGGAATGACGATGCCCGCCAAGTTTGCCTTCTCACTCGCCTCGTGGTTAGCGCTCTTGTCGTTGACGTCCGCGCAGTTCGCATCAGCCACAGAAGCCGAGTTCGCGCTGACGGCCGAAATCACGAATCGGTTCGGCGCTCCGGTGGACGACCATAGCAGACCCCCTTTGCCTCCCCATAACAGCATGATGAGCGACACGCCGTCCGATCTGGAGATGTGTCAGACTATCTACAGGGGGATTTCAGCTCAGGCAAGCTTTGGAGAACCTCGCGTCTCGCTTGAAAACAAAACTGGCCTCCAACCGGAGTCGACCTACGTCGAAGCCCGCATCGCTGCCGGGTTTCCTGAAGGTCGTACCGCGCGCCGCATCTCCGTTCCAGAGGGCCGCGATGCGCTGGTGACGCCTGCGCGGGCCATCGACGCCCCATCGGAGCCAGCATTGAATCACTTGGCCGTAGAGAAAACCCGCCACAGCGCGCGCCCGTCGCGCATCGAAGTCGAAGGCATTGCGTTGCGATTTCGTGATGAGATCGCATTCGAGTCCGGCGTGACATTCTCCCGTTAGTCCGACCGCGACCACCGGTCGCGGCTTTTTGCATGCTCACCCGCCTCTCACACGCCGGCATCGCCTTCGCGCTGACGGTGGCGTTGTACCAAGGCTACGTGCTGGCGGTGGCGCCGTTTGTCGAACCCGTCGGCGCCGCCGGTCCCGTGGTACAGGCGTTCTCGGAAGCGGAGCTGGACGTGCCGCCGGCGTCGCTCAGGGCGTACGATCCGTTGTTGCAGGCCTATTTTCCGATCGATCACTGGAGTCTGCACGCGCCCCTAACGATCGTCGAAAACGGCCAGACGATGATCGTGTTCGAAACCTATGACAAGAACAACAGCGGCGAATTAAAATTTCCGCGCATCGCCGTCATCTTCTTTCCCCGCGTGCGCGATCGCAGCGCGCCGCCGCCGCGCGACGCCATAATCCTCGAGCCCTCCGGCGGCGCCACGCTGCAGATGGACCAGACGGTGGGCAAGGGATTCCTGTCGTTCGGTCGATTGCAGTTCGGACAATTGCTCGGCGCCATCACGGTGCGCAGCGACATGACGGAGCCCGGGCCGCAGGACGATCTGTGGATCGAGACCAAAGACTTGTACATGAATCAGGACCTGATCCGCACGCCCGAGAAGGTGGCGATGCGCGTGGGCAAGCATCTGGGTCAGGGCAAGGGCATGGTGATTCACTTCGTCAAAACGGCGGCGCCGTCGGCCGGCGGCTCCCCCACGCCCTTTGGCCGGCTCGACACGCTGGAAATCTCGCACGAGGTTGCAGCCCGCATCGCGCCGGGGGCGACCAGCATGTTCGGCACGCAAAACGCCGACTCCCGCGCGGCGCCTGCCTCATCGACGAGCGCCCAAGCCGCCAAGAAATTCGCGGACGCTCCCACCGAGATCACTTGCACCGGGCCGTTTCGCATCGACTTTGCCAAGCATACGGCGACCTTCAACGAGGCGGTTTACGCCTCGCAACGCCATCCCGACGGCATGTTCGACGAGATGCGCGCGCCGCGCGATCTCACCATGTACTTCGCCGAGCGGCGCGAGTGGATGGGTGACGAAGCGACCGCCGCGCAAGACGCGGCGACGCCGTCGGCGTTCAGCTCGCTGCGGCTCGAGCCCGCGACGGTGGAAGCGCGCGGGCAGGTCGATGCGCCGGTCGAGCTGCAGGCTCAATCGCAGGGCGCCGCGGCGCGGGGTGAGCGGTTGCGCATCGAGCTCATCGCCCGGCAGGTCACGCTCGAAGGGGGCGACGAGGTGTCGCTCAACTTCAAGGGCGCCGAGGTTCACGCGCCCATGGTGCGGTACGAGCTGCCGCCCAAGGGCTCTATGCAGCGGATCGGATTGATGGCGGCGCGCGGCGGCGGCGGCTGGCTCCAGGCGACGCCCGACCCGAAACGCCCCGGCGACGTCCTTGAGGTGCGCTGGACTCAGTCGATGCAAATGGTTCGCCTTCCCAACGGCCAACCGAAGCTGATTCTCGACGGACGGCCGCGCGTCACGATGATGGGGATGGGCACGCTGTGGGCGGACCAGCTTGAACTTTATCTCCGTGAAATCCCAGGGAGTGCGGCACAGGGTGGCGGCGGGGCAGGGCAGCGCGATTCGCTCTTGCCTGCGACGATCGAGGCCGAGCGCGTCGTCGCCACCGGGAGCGTGAGCATCAAAAGCGCCGACCTGAACGGCGATGTGAATCAACTCGACCTGCGCATTCTGCAGCCGCCCACGTCGACGCCGATCGCCGCTGTGGGCGCCGTCGGAAGCGTGAGCGCGGCCGGTTCGTCGCCCGCGCCGATCGCTGGCTCGCAGTCGCTGTTCGACCGTCGCCGCAGCAAGGCGGCGCGGCGGGCCTACGCCATCCGCGGCCGCACGCTCGAAATTGACGCCGTGATGCGCGAGCGCAGCCCGCAGGTGTGCGCGATCCGCGTCGATGGCGACGTGGTGCTGCAAGAGTCGCTGCCCGGCAGCGGGGGCAACGCGCCGCTGCGCATCGTGGCTGAGCACCTCGCCGTCACCGACGCCGACACGCCGCAGGCGACGATTGTGATTCAGGGCGGCGACTCCAGCGGCACGCTGCCCACCGGACTTGCTGAAATCTCTGCCCACGGCACGGTGCTGCGGGCGCCCAAGCTCGAGGTCAACCGCGGCACGAGCCACGCTCTGGTCAACTCGCCCGGCGAAGTGCAACTGGTGATGACGCGCGACGCCGAGGGTAAGCTGCTCGCGCAGCCGCAGCCGCTCGCGATCACGTGGCGGGATTCGATGGAGCTCGACCGCGACCGCATCACGTTCGCCGGCAATGTCTTTGTCAAACACGCCGACGGCTGGCTGCGCACCGAGCGGCTGGTCACGGTCCTCACAGCGCCGGTGCAATTCGACGGCACGAGCGCCGCCAAGACGCCGGAGCTGGCCCAGGTCGAGTGCCACGAAGGCGCGCTCGGCGAGTTCGACCAACGCGACGTGACCGGTCAGCTCACCGCGCACCAGCGGTTCCAAATCCAGTCGCTGGTGGTGAATCAGATCACCGGCGCCATCCAGGGCACAGGGCCCGGCCATCTCGACTCGGTGCACCTGTCCAAAGGCGACGGCAGTTGGGTCGTGCTTCCCGAAAGCATCGGGCCGAAGATGGAGATGTCGACGCCAATTCAGCAGGAAGTCCCCGACGGCCCGCCCAAGCTGCGGCACCTGAGCATCGATTTCGTCCGCGGCATCGACGGCAACACCCACCAACCCTTGGTGCGCGTTTTCGGAAACGTGCATACCATCTACGGAACCGTCAATACTTGGGACGACCGGCTGCAGATGACGCCTGGTGGTAGTCCGGGGCGAGACACGATTTGGATCAGTTGCGATTCGCTGCAGGTGACCGACAGCCCGCTGGCGCGCATTCAAAGGCCCACTGTCGACGGCAAACGCTCAGCGTTTGGCCAGGTCGAGCTCTCGGCCGACGTCAACGTTGTGATCGAAGGCGAGCACCCCACGCGCGGCATGTTCACGTTGCGGGGACACCGCGCGACCTTCGATCAGGCGAAGACCATGTTCTCGCTGCAAGGCGACGGCCAGAAGCCTGCCACGATCACTTATCAGAAGGCGCCCGGCGGGCAGTTCCAGGATCAAACCGCGCAGAAGATTTTCTACTGGCAGAATACGGGCCGGTTCATTGCCGAAGGCATGCGCGAGGTCGACTTCTCGATGTTCTCGGACGAAGCGCAGTAGAGCTCGCCATTGTGCGGTGGTCAAACCCGCAGTCGCTCGCGTTCCAAAGCGTCGACGATGAATCGCAACGCTGGCTCCGCCATGCGCTCGTAGTACTCCCAACCGTGCCCGCCGCCGGTGGTTTCCAGGTCGCAGGTGTGCGGCACGCCGAGCGAGTAGAGCTTCGAGCGCAGCCGTTCGGCCGACTCGTGCCAGCGGTAATCCGTGGGGTCGCAGCAGAACCACTGATGGCGCGGCCAGTTGAGCGGGTGGATGTGCAGCGTGGCCGTGTCCTGGCGAGCCTGCTCGCTATCGCGATACATGCGGGCGAGCATGGGGTCGCCTTCTTCCATGCGAACCTGGTAGTCGATCGCCGGCGAAATGGCCGCGGCGATGGGGAACACGTTGGGGTGTTTGTACGCCAGCCGCAGTGCGCCCTGGCCCCCCATGCTCGTGCCGAGCAGCGCCACTCGCGGCGGCGTCGCCTGCCAGTTCTGTGCCAGCCACGGCATGACGCGATCCAAAATGTGCCGCTCAGCGGACACGGCCGGATCGAACTCTTCGCAGATCCGATCGGTCCACCAGCAGCGGCCCGTCACGGGAGCGATGCACCGCAACCCGTGTTCGTCGAACAGCCGCTCGAATGCAGCGTGCCCTTCCAGCCGGTTCAGATGAACGCCGTGCAGGTACATCACCACATCGCCATGCGGCGACAGCGCCGTCGGCTCGTAGAGGTAACACGCGTGCCCGGCGATTTTAGTCTCAGACCACATGGGGCCTCCATTGTCCCGGCGAGAACGGGCGGTCGCAACCTCCGCGGCGGCGGCCTACAATGCACGGCCCTTGAAGTCGCCTGCGTGTGTTTTCACCGATGACCGAGCCCCTGCGGATACTTCACCTGATCGGCCGCCTCGATGGCTACGGCGGCTCGCGGCTTCTGCGTGCGCTCGCGCCGCGACAGGCGGCGATGGGACGCCGCGTGGATGTCGCCGCACTCGCCGACGACGAATGGGTGGTGCAGGAGCTGCGCGCGGCCGGCGTTGCGGTGAGCGTCTTTCACAGCCGCTGGAAGTTCGATCCCATCGCCATCGGTCGTCTCGCGCGCTGGCGCCGCCGAAATCCGGTCGACGTGGTGCGCGCCTGGGATCCGGTCGCGCGCATCGTCGGCGCCGTCACCGGATCTCGCAGCCAGCCAGTCGCGCCGTCGCCGATACGCCCCGGAACATCGGGCGTCCTGCCATCAACGCTCGATCGCTCCGCTTCGCGCGCGGAACTCGGCCTTGCGCCGGACGCCCGGATGATCGCGATCGCCGCGCCGCTCCTTCGCGAAAAGGAAATTGACGAAGCGATCTGGTGCTTCGAGTTGGTGCGCGTGCTCCACTCCACGGCACGGCTCGTCGTGTTCGGCGATGGACCCGATCGCTCGCGGTTGGAGCGCTACGCCGAGCTGGTGAGCGAACCCGGCTGCGTGGTGTTCGCCGGATTTCGCGCCGACCTCGCGAACCTGCTGCCGCACGCGGATGTGTTTTGGCAACTCGCCCCCGCGCGTAGCACGCCGTTTGCCTTGCTCGAAGCGATGAGCGCGGGCGTTCCAGTCGTGGCGAGCGACGTGCCGGCCCATCGCGCGGCGATCACGCCGGAAGAAACGGGGCTACTCGTCACGCTGCGCAAGCGGGCCGAGGTCGCGCGGGCAACGGATCGACTGCTCTCGGACGCCGCGTTCGCCCACGGCCTGGGCGCCGCCGCCGCGGAGACGGTTCGCCGCGATTGGTCGCTCGACGCCAGCGCGGAAGCGTGCGAAGCCCTCTACCGCGCCGTCAGTTCCCGGCGGGCGCGATCACGCTGACGCTTCAGCGACCACGCGCCGCACGCGGGCCAGGCAATTCGCGGTCGCAATGTGGG
>JANOIK010001177.1:0-12319 GCA_031407585.1 Planctomycetota bacterium
ACATGACGAGACGCGTGGGGAGGAAGCGGCAATGGCGGATCGACTACCTCAGGGCTTTCGGGCAGCAGGCGTGTACTCGGGCGTCAAGCGGTACGCCGACAAGCTCGACCTGTCTCTGATCGTTTCGGACGCGCCCTGCACAGCGGTTGGCGTGTTCACGCAAAACCTCGTGTTCGCCGCGCCGGTGAAGCTGTGCCGCGAACGCACGCCGAGCGAGTCGATCCGGGCGGTGGTGATCAACTCGGGCAACGCCAACGCCTGCACGGGCGAGCAAGGCGACCTCGACGCCGCGGCCATGGCGGCGAAGGCGGCCGAGCTCGCGGGGGTGGACGCCTCGCAGGTGTTGGTGATGTCGACCGGCGTGATCGGCGACCTCATGCCGATGCAAAAGGTGCTGCCGGGAATCGAAGCCGCGGCGGCGAAGCTGGACAACTCGCCCGACGCGCTCGTAGCCCTCGCTCGCGGGATGATGACGACCGACACGCGGCCAAAGATTTGCAGCCGCACGATCGACGTCGACGGCCGCCAGATCGTCGTGTGCGGCGTCGCCAAAGGCGCCGCGATGATCGGTCCGAACCTGGCGACGATGCTTGCCGTTGTGATGACCGACGCGAAGCTGTCGACGGCCGACGCCCACGCGGGGCTGCACGACGCGGCCGACGAGTCGTTTAACTGCATCAGCGTCGAGGGGCACACGAGCACCAACGACACGGTGCTGCTGCTCGCCAACGGCGCCGCGGGCGGGCCGGTGCTCGCGGGCAGCGCGCTGGCGAAGTTCCAGGCGACGCTCGTCGAGGTGTGCGAGGATCTGGCCCAGTCGATCCCCGCCGACGGCGAGGGCGCCACGCACCTCATCACGGTCGAGGTGCACGGCTGCCACACGCGCGAAGACGCCACGCAGGTCGCCCGGGCGATCGCCAACAGCCCGCTGGTGAAAACCGCCGTCGCGGGCAACGACCCCAACTGGGGCCGCATCGTATCGGCCGCAGGATACTCGGGCGTGAAGTTCGACCCCGCCAAAGTGAGCCTGCATCTCAACGGCTCGCTGCTGTACGAGCACGGCCGCCCCGCGACGTTCAACGGCGACGCGATCAGCGCCGAGATGGCCGCCGACCGCAACACGGGAATCGTGCTGCTGCTCGAAGAGGGCGAGGCGTCTGCCAGGTTCTGGACGACGGATCTCACGGCAGAGTACGTGCGGTTGAACGCCGACTATCACACCTGAAGGGGCCGCAGGTTCGGCTCAACCCAGCTTCAACCGACATCAGCCGTTCACGGCTGTAATACCTGAGCGGCGCTCGCGGGTCGCCCAGAAGTGCAATCAACTCCGCCGCCAGATCGTCGACCGGGCGGCTACGATCCGCGGCGGCGACGAACTGCTCGATGCGCCACACGAAGAACCTGGTGATCGTTTCGTGATAGCCGGAACTGTCGGTGTTCTCCACGCCGCACGCCAGGTTGTACGCGGCGATCCGCGCGCGGAGGAGAACCAGGGCGTCGCCCGCGGCGTGATGCAGCAAGTGCCAAAGACCGACTCGCAGGTGCGCCTCGTGAGTCCACTGTTCCTTGGGCAGCGTCCGATTGCAAAACGCCGCGGCCAGGCGATCGGTTTGAGAATTGACCATAACCAGGGAGACGGAATAGCTCGATTCAAGGTTCAGTCGCCTCGGGAACGTGCCAGCTCGGCCAAACTTTCGCCCGTTAGCCGATAGGCGATCCAATCGTCCATGGGCTTGGGGTTGGCGCCCAGGCGCTTGTAGAACTCAATCGACGGTTCATTCCAATCCAGCACGGCCCACTCCATACGGCCGCAGCCGCGCTCGAACGCCAAAGCGGCGACGGTAGCGAGCAGTTGCTTGCCGATCCCGCGGCCGCGCGCGGGCGGTCGAACGTATAAGTCCTCGAGATAGATGGTCGGTCGGCCGAAGAACGTCGAGTAAGTGGTGAAGAAAAGCGCGTAGCCCACGAGTGGCCCGCCGGCATCCGCGACCATCGCCTCCGCCACGGGGCGCGGGCCAAACAGGGCGTCGTGCAGCGAGTCGGCGGTCGCTTGCACCATGTGGCTCAGCCGCTCGTACTCGGCCAGTTCCAGGAGCAAGGCGTGAATGCACGGGACGTCTTCGGGCTGCGCGGAACGGATGCGGGCGGCAGCACTGGCGGGTTCGGACATAGCAATGAGGCTTCAGAAAGGTTAGCGGCGCTCTCTTGGGGATCTCAACGCCGAGGAGCGCTCGATGATGCACGACTCGTCGAGCGCCTGCAATCGGGCGTCACGAAACTGCTTGACGTGTTGTGTGCAGCGGATAGACTGCGGGCGCGGTAACCGCTTGCCCCGGCTTGCCTTTTCTTGTCGACCCACCGTGCAGGCGACTGATGCTTTTCGGGCCGAGATCATTTCATCGACGCGGGGAGATTCGCTTTGCCGGCGTGTTTACGGCCGTGGTGTTGGGCACCGGGCTGGTCGTGGCGGCGTTGATTCTCAATCGGGAGCGTCCCCAGGTTGATGTTTCGCAGCCCAACGCGGCCTTTGTGCGCGCCAGCGGCAAATGTGCGGAGTGCCATCGCCGGGAGACTTCGGCGGTCATCCATCAGTTCGAGACGAGCCAGCATGCCTCGCACGGCGTCAACTGCCTGGACTGCCACGCGCCCGCCGCGGGTCAAAAGTCTCTGGACCATCGCGGGTTCACGATTGCCGAGCATCTTACCGCGAAGAATTGCGCGCAGTGCCACACCACCGAATACAACCAGTTTCTGCGGAGTCGCCATGCGGCGCCGGCGTGGGCGGCGCTCGAAGGCCCCAAGGACTTTACCGCCGAGCAGGTCGCATTCAGCGAGCAGTACCACAAAGGCTGGGTCGATCGGCCCGCCAACGCGCTAGTGGCGCTCGAAGGTCCCGCGGCGGTCACGGCAGGGTGCGCTGCTTGCCATAAGATTGGCAAGCCGAATTCCGACGGCTCCATCGGTACATGCACGGCATGCCACTCGCGGCACTCCTCGTCGGTCGCGCTCGCTCGCGAGCCGCAGACTTGCGGACAATGTCACATGGGCCCCGACCATTCGCAGCTCGAGATTTTCACTGAATCCAAGCACGGCGTGTTGTTCAACGCCCAGCGCGAGCGGTACCACATGGACGCCGATCCCAAGTCGCTGACCACCGCCGACATGCCGACGCCCACGTGCTCCACGTGCCACATGAGCGGTCTGGACGGTCTGGGCGTGACGCACGATACGACGCAACGGCTCTCGTGGTTCCTATTCCAAGACGTGTCGGAGAAGCGGCCCACGTACGCACAAGGTCGCGACGCCATGCAGGAGACATGCCTGAAGTGCCACGCGAGCACGCAGGTCGACGCCTTCTACGCGGCGGCCGAGGGCGTGCTCAAGACGACCAACGAACATGTCGAGTCGGCGCGGAAACTCATGCAGGAGCTTCGCGACGAGGGCCTGCTCACGCCGCAGCCGTTCGACGAGAAGATCGAGTTCACATACTTCGACTTCTGGCACTACTACGGCCGCACGGCCAAGCACGGCGCGTACATGGGCGGCGCCGACTTCGTGCAATGGCACGGCAACTACGAATTGCTGAAGCTCAGGAGCGAGCTCGACGAGATGGCGGCGCAGTTGCGGCGCGCCCGCCGAGAATCGCCTGCGGACGCCGAGCTTGGCGCCGGCGACGGCGCTTCCGCGCGACGACGGGAAGCCGGCGGCGGCTAAAGCCATGATGCAGCACGTTCCCGGTCGAACGACGCGGATCTGGCTGGTCGAGTTATTCGCCCTGGCCAACCTGGCCATTCTCTCGGTCGATATTTATCTGGCGCATTCGGTCAACTCGTTTGCCAATCGCTTGGAGTGGATTCCGATTCCCTTCGGCGTGGTCGCGGCACTGCTTGTGCCGGCGCTCGTCGCGCCACGACATCGTGGCTGGCCGCGTGCGCTGGGCCATGTCGTGGGCTGGGCGGCGATCGCCCTGGGACTCGCGGGGCTCGTGCTCCACCTGCGCGGCTCGTTTTTTGCGGAGCAGACCATCAAATCGCTGGTCTACGCGGCGCCGTTTATCGCCCCGCTGTCGTACGTCGGCGTCGGCATGCTGCTGCTGGTCAATCGCATGGAAGGCGAGCGCGCGGACTGGGGCGCGTGGATTTTGATTCTGGCCGCCGGCGGATTTCTCGGCAACTTCGTGCTCTCCCTGCTAGACCACGCGCAGAATGGCTTTTTCGCCGAGGTGGAGTGGATCCCCGTCGCGGCGGGGGCCTTCGGATTTTCGTTCCTCTTGGCCGCGATCCAACGGCCGAACGATCGGCAGGTGATCGCCTGGTGCGCGGTCGTCATGGCGGTCGAGTGCGTCGTGGGCGTGCTCGGCGCGGGCCTGCACGTTTGGGCCAATCTCCGGGACGACGGCTCCTGGAACGACCGCATGATTTTCGGCGCGCCTGTGTTCGCCCCGCTGCTGTTCTGCAATATCGCGCTGCTCGCAGAGTTGGGACTTTGGGACGCCTCCGCAGTCGCACGGTCGGATTTGCCCGTTGATCCGACGAACGGCGGACTCCTGGAAACCAATGGACCGGCGTTACGCCAAAGTCCGGCTTAACGGCTCAGGGCAGAGAGAGCGTTCACCGCTTGGCTCTGCAGTCGGCGCGCGACGCGGCGCCAACGCCGTTGACGATGGCGGTAAAACCATTGGGCGAACAGCCACACCGGCAGCGTGAGCACGCCGGCTTCGATCTCGACGTCGTCCGTGTAACGGCACTGGCCGGGCGTGAGCGGCTCGACCTGGATGCGATGGTCCCAACGGCGAATCAGCGGGTCGTGCTCACGGGTTTGCATCTCGCGGATCGCGGGGTCGATGCGTTCCCAGTGCAGCCAACGCGTGCCCAGGGGGACAAGGCCGAAAATGTAGGGCCGCATGGCGACCGTGGCGCCGTCCTGCCAGCGCTCCGGAAGTGGGGCGTGGCGTGTCGGCCCCAGGCGGATCAGCGGCCAACAGACTTCTCGCAACAGCGCCAAAGTCTGCACGGCATCCCAAGCGTGGTCCGCATCGCAGGGGAGCGTCGATTGAACCAAAACTCGCATGGTGCTAGCGGCAGGCGATGTCGCCACAACCGGTGTGTGAACTCGTCCGAGCTTTGCCGCTCGAATCGCGGAGAGACAACATAACGGCCAAGGCGTTATTCTCACAAGACGGCGCTAAGCGAGTATCTCGCGCAGACGGCCGTTTCTGGAGAAGAGCCAATACGTTGTAACAACGCTCGCGCGGTTGCGCTTTGGCTACCAGAAGTACGGGCGTCAAGCAGCGCCGTGCGCCTCGTTTGTGGTATAAGCCGCACAGGGTGTATCTTATTGAACGCCCGTGGAGCACGTTGCAATTTCGCTGCACGCCACTCACCACAGGAAATAATCATGAACACTCGCACCGAATTAGTCCTCGTTTTCGCCTTTGCGGCCGTGCTTAACATGGCGTCCACGACGCACGCGGCCGGCCCGTTGAAAGAAGCCGGGGTGACGGCGCTTGTCGAAGCTGGATTCGACGACGCCGAAATCATCGCCAAGATTGAAAAGGACGGCATCGCCTTCGAGGTCGACTCTGAAACGCTGATCCGACTCAGGACTGCCGGGGTTCCGCGCGAGGTGCTCCGGGCCGTTATGGCCGCGCACGCCGCGGCCGCAGCAACCGCCAAGGCAGCGCCCAGCGGCGATCCCTTGATCGCATTCGATAAGATTGTGACGCTGCTGGAGAACGGCGTCGATTCTGAGTTGATTATTGCCAAGCTGCCCACCTCGGCCGCCACCTACACGCTTAGCGCGGAGCAGGAACAACAATTACGCGCCGCGGGGGGGACCGACGATCTCATCGCCGCCATGAAAAGCGGCGCCAAGGACGCGACCACCGCCGAGCCGATCAGCGATTTGGCCCTCGTGCTCGACGTGTCGGCCAGCATGAACGAGGCCACAACCGACGGACGCACGAAAATTGAAGTCGCGAAAGAAGTGGTCAGTGAGCTTGTGCGAACAATTCCCGCGGGACTCAACGTGACGGTCGTGGTGTACGGCCACGCCCCGGGTTGCTCAGCCGTGAAGGTGCTCCGGTCGTTGTCCGAGCTCAAGGCAGGCGACCGCGAACCACTGGCTGTCGAGTTGCAGCAACTGCCTGCGGTCGGTAATACGCCGATCGCGCTCGCGTTGCGGATGGCCGGCGAGCAATTCGCCGGTCGCAAGACATATTGCGGCGTGGTGTTGATCACCGACGGGTTGGAAAGCTGCAACGGCGACCCGTCGGCCGAAGCGGCGCGACTAGCGGAGAACCCCATGCTGCGGTTCGGCGTCAATGTCCTTGGCTTTGGGCTCAAGCCGGAGGAGAGTGAAGCGACGGCCGAGATCGCGCGGCAGGGCAAAGGTCGATACTACGACGCTAAAGATCCCGCGGCGCTGCTGGCTGCGATCAAAGACATGACCAAAAAGTTGGGTGAGGGCGCAAAACCTGCCCCGTTCAATCCGGCCAGTCCCGTAGGTAAGCGCGCGGTCGTCGTCGTGGCGCCGCAAATCCAAATGCCGCCGATGAAGGAACTTGCCACCGCCGATCAATCGGGGACGAATTCGACGCTCGCTTCCTACAAAATTAACACGGTGACGGAGTATGGCGCAGAACTTCGTCAACCAAGCGCGGATCCAGTCAACATTTGGTGGATTCCCGAGAAAGGGCTTCCGGTGCTGATGGTGGGGCAGTTCGAGAATCCTCAGCGTGAGATCAAGCAATTGCGCCCTGAAGACTATTTGGGGATGGTGCGACTTCAATCGGATGGGGGCGGAACAGGCGTGCGAATTGTTGTTGCAACGCTCGCGTCTACCGCAGGAACGGTAAGCGCCTACGTAGTCCAGGAAGCAGACGCCTACAACCAGGATATGGTGGTTCCCGTTGGCACTTACAAGCTGTGGGTCATTCAGGGGGGCGGCGACCCCGTATTGTTGGAGGAGGAACTGCAGGTCGCCGGCGGGCAGGTGACGGCGATCGCGAACTAATTTTTTTGGGCTGAGACGGCTATCGCGGCCTCCGCCGCGGGTCGCGATGGTGTTTGGCGCTTCGCAGTGCAATGTGCTCGTGGCTCGCCTTGGCCCGCACCGAGTATTCACTCCGCCCTAGGCGTTCGGCTATGTTGCGAGTCGGCACCTGCTCGGCGGCCAATTGCTTCAGCGTTTCGAGTTCAGCCCCGGTCCATACTTTTCCAGCGTTCGGTTCTTCATCGAGGCGCATCATGAGTGCTCTCCTTACTGTTCCAAGAAGGAGCGGTCGATACATTACGACTTGTGAAAGCGTGCAGATGGTGCGCCGCGGCTGTGGCTACCCACAAGAAACGGCGTTGCGGGGGCAAACGTCTTGTAAGTTCACACGCGTTTTCAGCGTGATCTGACGTGAGCAAGATTTACCCAGAAACCGGGAACTCAAATTCCATGGCCCGACAAATTGACAGCCCGGCGCGCATCGAGGCACATGGTGAGCCGCCCAAGGTCATCGAGGAGTTCGTAGGCCGGGTAAACTCGGGGACCTCGGCAGTCAGCGTTGCCCGAATGGTGAGCCCCGCGGGATGGAACGAACCGGGGCAGACGCCGGAGTTCGACGAGTACACCGTGGTGCTTCGCGGCTGCCTGCGGGTCGAGACGCACGCCGGGACCCACGATGTCGTCGCAGGACAGGCGATCACGACCACCGCGGGCGAATGGGTGCGCTACAGCTCCCCCCACGAAGGCGGAGCGGAGTACGTCGCGGTGTGCTTGCCGGCATTCTCGCCGGAGACCGTGCGGCGAGACCAATAGCGAGCTACTGGCTCTCTTGCCAATACTTGCGAAACGCGATGAGACGGGGCAACGACTCTCGATCCTTGGCGCGCCCCGTCGCTTGTTTACTGGCGATGATGTCGTCGAGGTGGCACACCGGAAATCCTTGCACTTCGATTCGTCGCTGCCAAGCGTCCTCAAAACGCTCGATGCCGTCGGGTGCGAAGATCAGATCCAGGTCGAATGGTCCATTCTTAAGTTGAACAAAGTCCTTACCACGCAAGACCTGCTCGCGTTCGGTCGCCGTGAGATCGAAATGAAGCTGCTCCAACGCTTGAACCAAAGCGCGGCAATTCTCCTCGGATCTTGCGACAAATACGTCGGCATCCTGCGTCGTGTCAGGAAAGCCGAGCAGAATTGCGCCCGATTTGCCGAGAAAAAGAAAACGCACGCCCTTTAAGGCGAACACATCTCGAATTTCTTCGGCTTGGCGGTATTCAAAGGCGCCCATAACCTAACCAACTTGGAAGGTTTTCCTCGCACCACTGACGGTAGTCGGCGGTCGTGTCGAAGGCGCGAAAGCGTGCATCGTCGAGCACGGGCTTGTAAGTTTTGATGAATGCGTAGCGGAATCTCTGTTCCAGTGGCCGCCGTGCCGCCGCGTCGAACTCGGCGCGCCATTCCGCGGGGATTTCATCCGATTCTGCGGCTGTGCTGTCCTTCGCCATAAATGGTCTTACTTCGTCGCCGCGATCAGAAACGCCGGGCTAAGGGCCGCGAACCGCAGCCGCTCGAGCTGGTCGGCGCCGCGGGAGATGTTCAGCATCCAGACGCTCACGAGCGACGTGTGGGCGATCAGGGCCTGCCGCAGCTCGTGCAAGCTGTCGACGCTCGCGAGGCTGGCCACGAGGCGGCCGCCGGGCTTCATGCGCGCGAACGCCAGCTCGGCGAGCCGCACGACCTCGCGGCCGCTGCCTTCGATGAACACCGCGTCAGGGTCGGGCAGGTCGGCCCACACTTCCGGCGCGCGGCCGATGACAGGCGTGACGCTCGTGGCGCCGAAGCGGTCGATGTTCTCGCGGATCAGCTCGGCGTCGTCGGCGTCCTGCTCGATGGCGAACACGCGGCCGGCGGGGCACAACAGCGATGCTTCGACGCTGACCGAGCCGCTGCCGGCGCCCACATCCCACACCACGCTGCGAGCCGCGAGGGCCATTTGCGATAGCGCCACCGCGCGGACCTCGGCTGGAGTGAGCAGGCCGTGCTTGGGCTTCGACTGCACGAAGGTTTCGTCGGCGTTGCCGAAGGCGCTCCGCTCGTTGGCGTCGCGCGGCGCATCGAGCGCGTCCGGCGTGCGCACCAGGATCATGACATTAAGCGGGTCGAACTCGTGGGCCGCGATCTCGGCGAGCGAGCCGCGGGTGACGCGCTCGTTGCGTGCCCCCAGGTTCTCGCACACGTACGCCGTGAAGTAGTCGATGCGGCGCTTTACCAGGGCGCGGGCTACGGCGTCGGGCCCGCACTCCTCGGTGGTAAACAGGCCAACTTTTTCTGCGGTGCGAATGCGATCGACCACCGCGTCGAGCGTGTGCGAGGCGAGGTTCGTGAGATAGGCGTCGTCCCAGCTTTCCTTCACGCGGGCGAACGCGAGCTGCATGCTGCTGACGTGCGGGACGATCTCGCACTGGTCCTGGCCGATGCGGTCGCACAGGTAGCGAGCAAGGCCGTAGAAGAGTGGGTCGCCCGACACGAGCACAGCGACCCGTTTGCCCGCGGCGGCGGCGATGCGGTCGGCGACCGTTTCGACGTCGGCCCCCAGCGTGATGCGCTCGGCGGCGCCTTTGGGCACGAGCGCCAGCACCCGCTCGTTGCCGACCAGCAGATCGGCCTCGCGGATGAGCTTACGCACGGCTTCCGTGGCGCCGTCGAGCCCGTCGTCGCCAATTCCGAGTATTGAGACCATGGGCGGAAGGGGTCAGGGGTCATGAGTCAGTCGGCCCCGATGAAACAGGGCCTCGGGGTGGCACGCTCAAGGTCTTCCGCAGGGCGTAGTCTGGCGAACTTCCACCACGCCCTGCGGCGGACCTTGGGCGGATGGGGTCTGGGGTCATGAGTCAGTCGGCCCCGATTAAACTGGGCCTGGGGGTGGCACGCTCACGGTCTTCCGCTGGGCGTGGTTGCCGTCCAATCCGCTAACTCGCGCAACCACGCCCTGCGAAGACTTGGGCGTGCCACCCAAATCGGTTCGCTTCGCACTCGAGCGCCTATAGCCTACAGCCTACCGCCTCCCGCCTCCAGCCTCATCCTCACGCCACGTAGCAGCGCAGGGCGTGGTGCGGCAGCTTCACGCGGCCCCCGGGGGGCAACGGCGGGCCGTTGAGCTCCGGGAAAACATCCGCGGGCGTCTCGGCGGCCGTGTCCACGAACAGCCGCCACGGGAGGCGGCGAATCGTGGACGGGATGGTGAACTCCTGCGTATCGCCCCCAGCGTGCATCAGGATCAACAGGTAGCGAGCCGCGGGGTCGTCGAGGCCGGCCGTGCCCAGAACGCACACGAGGCTCCGCGCCGACGAGGTCCAGGTGACCGCCTGGCCGTCGGCGCCGAACCAGCTCACATCCGGCAACTGCCCGTCGGCCGTTGCCTGGCCCGTGAGAAACGTCGGCCGGCGAACGTTGGGCTGCGACTTGCGGAACTCGATGAGCGCGCGGGTGAAGCGCACCATCTCCTCGTTCTTCTCGACCAGCCGCCAATCGAACCAGCTCGTGGGGTTGTCCTGGCAGTAGGCGTTGTTGTTGCCCTTCTGCGTGCGCAGCGCCTCGTCGCCGGCGACGATCATCGGCGTGCCTTCGCTGAGCAGCAGCGACGCCATCATGTTCTTCGTCTGCCGCCGGCGCAGGTCGACGATGTGCTTCCGCCGCGTCGGGCCCTCGACGCCGTAGTTGGCGCTGTAGTTGTTGTTGTCGCCGTCGCGGTTTTCTTCCCCGTTGGCCTGGTTGTGTTTCCGCTCGTAGGTCACCAGGTCGTTCAACGGGTAGCCGTCGTGCGAGGTGATGAAGTTGATGCTGTGAAACGGCCGCCGCCCGCTGGCCTGGTACAGATCGCTGGACCCCGAGAGTCGCGTCGCCATGGGGCCGATCATGTTCTCGTCGCCGCGCCAAAAGCGGCGGATGTCGTCGCGGTAGTGGCCGTTCCACTCGGCCCAGCGGAGATCGTGGAACGAACCGACCTGGAACGCCCCGGCCGCGTCCCACGCCTCGGCAATGATCTTTGTGTCGGCGAGCATCGGATCCTCGGCGATCATCTCGACCAACGGCGGGTTGGGAATGAGCTCGCCGAACCGATTGCGGCTGAGGATCGACGCAAGGTCGAAGCGGAAGCCATCGATGTGGTAGTTGTAAACCCAGTGGCGCAGGCAGTGGAAAATCATCTCGCGGCAAATGGGGTGATTGCCGTTCACCGTGTTGCCGCAGCCGGAGTAGTTCTTGTACGTGCCGTCGCCGTTGAGCATGTAGTAGACGCGGTTCTCGAGCCCCTTGAAACTCAGCGTGGGGCCCATGTGATTGCCCTCGGCCGTGTGGTTGAACACGACGTCGAGAATCACCTCGATGCCCGCGGCGTGCAGGGCGCGGACCATCTCTTTGAACTGGCGAACCTGGTCGCCCGGCTCGGCGCCGTGCATGTATCCGCGGTGCGGCGAGAAGAACGCCAGCGAGTCGTAGCCCCAGTAATTCGTCCGGCCCGGGCGTTTGCCCAGCGGATCGAGAATCGGAAACTCGTGGATGGGCATCAGCTCGACGGCCGTAACCCCGAGCGACTGCAGATACGGAATCTTCTCGATCACGCCGAGATAAGTGCCCGCGTGCTCGGTGTTGCTCGAGGGATCGCGCGTGAAGCCGCGGACATGCATCTCGTAGATGACGCTCTCCGAGAGATTGCGCCGCAGGTGGCGGTCGCCTTTCCAGTCGAACGAATCATCCACGACGACGCACTTCGGCGGGCGAATCACGCCGTCGTCCGACTCCTGAAACCGCCCGGCCAGCGCGCGAGCGTAAGGGTCGATTAGCCGGGCCTGCGGGTTGAACCGGTGGCCCCGCTCGGGGGCGTAGGGCCCGTCGGCCTGAAAGTGGTAGAGCGTCCCGGCCGCCAATTCGGGGACGAACGCGCTCCACAGGTCGCCCCAGCGGTCGGTGTTCGGGTTGAACTCGATCGTGCGGTAGGGCTCGCGGTCAGTGACCCGCTTATAAAGCAGAACACGCATCGCCGTAGCGCTGCGGCTATAGACGACGAACTGGACGCCATCTTCCTGAAGAAGAGCCCCGTACGGCAGCGGATAGCGGAACTGCATGAACCGCTGCGACTGGGGCATGATGGTGCGGAAGGGGCTTGATAGGGTACTCGTCAGCTGGGTGAGCATGAAGTGAAAGACCGTGGAGGACAGGGTGGATCAGGATGCGTGCGCGTTCGAGTCTCGCGCTGTGGCCGCCTGGAGGCGCATCCCTGCCGACTCCGTCGCTTTCGCGACTCCCCATCCATCGACTGTCTTTCAACTCA
>JANOIK010001212.1:0-2508 GCA_031407585.1 Planctomycetota bacterium
TCGCTCGTCGGCGCCGACGCGCGCTTCACCTTGGCCGCGAACGAGGACGACCCCGACGCGACGCCGATCGACTACACAGGCCGCGTCGACTTCGTGAGCCCCGAGATTGACCCGGTCACGCGCCAAGTTCGCATCTGGGTCCAAATCGACAACCGCGACGGCCACTTCCGGCCTGGGCAACAGGGCCGACTCGAAATAAAACGGACTCCGTAGCCACGAAGTGGATTTTCTCCGCAGATGACGCAGACGGTCGCAGATCAATACCGGCTGAACTCCCGCATTCCGACTCTTCATCTGCGATGATCTGCGTCATCTGCGGACAACTCCCATGAACCAAGCCGACCACCGCCGCGCCGCTGCTGATCGCACGCTGGGGGTGCGCGCGCGGGGCGATTTGCAGTCGGTCGAGGTTGCGTTTGGCGACCAGGCGTCATTCGTGGTGAAAGATCCCGTCACCGAGCAGTCGTTTCACCTGTCGGCGGAAGAGCACGCCCTGTTCGCGGCGTTGCGGAAGCCGATCAGCCTGCGCGGGCTGCAGCGAATTCTCGAAACGGAGTTCGCCCCGCGGCAGGTCACCGTCGTCGAGCTGCAGCAGTTCGTAAACCGGCTCTACGACCAGGGCCTGCTCGTCGGCGAAGCCCCCGGCCAAGGCGCCGAGCTGCTCGCGCGTGGGCAGCAGCGCTGCCGGCAATCGCGGTGGGCGAGCCTCGTGCAGATTCTCTCGATTCGCGTCGCCGGGTTCCACGCGGCGCCACTCGTCGATCGGCTCTACGCCGCGACGCGCTGGCTGCTCTCGCCGTGGACGCTCGCGGCCGCCGCGCTGGTCGTGGGATACGCCGTGCTGCTCGTGCTCGGTAACGCCGGCACGATCGCGGCGCGCCTTCCCGCGGTTCACGAACTCGTGCAGCCGCACCGCCTGCCGCTGTGGATCGCGGCGATCGCTGGCGTGAAGGTGCTGCACGAACTTGGCCATGCGCTCGTGTGCCGGCACGTGGGCGCCCGACCGCAGGAGATGGGCCTGCTCCTTCTCGCAGGGGCGCCGTCGCTGTACTGCGACGTCTCCGACGCCTGGCGGCTACCCAACAAGTGGCGCCGCATGGCCGTGTCGAGCGCGGGCATCGCCGTCGAGCTGTGCATCGCGTCCGCCGCGGCGATTCTGTGGTGGCACGCGGCGCCCGGCGTCCTCAGCGCCGTTTGCCTGAGCCTCGTCGTCGTTTGCACCGTCGGGACGATCGCGGTGAACGCCAACCCCCTGCTCCGCTACGACGGCTACTACCTGTTGGCCGACTGGCTCGAAACGCCCAACCTCGCGGAGCGTTCGCGCGGGCTGATCGCCGCGTCGTGGCGCCGGTGGCTGTTGGGCGAGCCGACGCCGCCCGACGCGCTGCTCACGCCCGGAAAGCGTCGCGCCCTGTGGGTGTACGCGGTGCTGTCGAAGGCGTATCTCGCGCTGGTACTCGCGGGGCTGCTGCTCCTCGGTCTGAAGCTCGCGCGGCCGCTCGGCCTGGAAAACATCGTCTTCACGCTCGCGGCGGTGATGGTCGCGGGCATGCTGCGGCAGCCGGTCGCGGCGGTGTGGCGTATGGGGTCGAATCCCAGCGTGCGCTCCCGCCTGCGCGGACTGCGCGTCGTCGCCACGCTCGCGCTGGTCGCCGGCGTCGGCGCCACGGCGTGGTTCTGGCCGATGACGCGCCGCATCGCCGCGCCGCTGGTCGCCGTGCCCGCCGAGTCGCAGCCGCTGTTCGCGGTCGTCGCCGGCGAGCTCAGGTACACGGCCGCCGAAGGCTCCTGGGTGAAAGAGGGCGCCGTCGTCGCCCGGCTGGCGAACCCGCAGATCGAGCTCGCCGTCGCCCGGCAAGAGGGCGCGGTCCGCGAGCTCCGCGTCCGGCTCGCGCAACTCCACACACTGCAGGCGACGCAGCTCGCCGCCGCGCACGCCATTCCCACCACCGCCGCCGAGCTCGCCGACGCCGAGGCCCAGCTCGCCGAGCAACACGCCCTCGCCGCGTCGCTGGTCATCCGCGCACCGGCAGCCGGGCAGGTGCTCGCCCCGCCGCCGCGTCGTTCGCCGCCGCATGCCGAGGACGCACTCGTCCCCTGGCATGGCTCGCCGCTCGCGCCGCGCAACGCCGGCGCGTGGATCGAGCCCGGCACGCCGCTAGCGGTCATCGCCGCCCCCGGCAGTTGGATCGCCTGGGCCGGCGTCGACCAGGCCGACATCCCCGCAGTCAACGTGGATCAACCCGCGCGGATCGTGATCGACGACCGCCCGACCGAGATTCTCACCGGCCGCGTGGTGCAGGTGAGCCGCCGCGCCCGCGACAATCGCAACGCCAGCGACCCGGCGCCGCCGCGCGACGCCGCCGCCGTGGGAGACGACCGCTACCACGTCGTCGAGCTATCGCTCGACGCCACGGCCGACGCCCTGCTCTTCGCCGGCGCCCGCGGCACGGTGTAAATCACCGCGGCCGAGTCGACCCTCGGCCAACTCGCGTGGCTGCACATCCG
>JANOIK010000776.1:0-2031 GCA_031407585.1 Planctomycetota bacterium
CAACGTTCGAGTGGACCGAGATCATGACGCTGCAACAGCTCGAAGGGAGCTCCGCGGCGCAGATTTTCGACGTGGGAAGTGCGCTGATTTTTCTCGTGCTGGCGGCCAAGTACGAAAGCTGGAAGCTGCCGCTCGCGGTGATCCTGGTCGTGCCGATGTGCATCTTGTGCGCGGTCGTGGGGATGCTGATTGCGCACCTACCCGTGGATATTTTCGTGCAAATCGGCTTTCTGGTGCTGGTGGGACTGGCGGCGAAGAACGCGATCCTCATCGTCGAGTTCGCCCACCAACTGCATACCGAGGGGAAACCGCTGCACGAGGCGACGGTGGAGGCGGCCCGGCTGCGGCTGCGGCCGATCGTGATGACGAGCTTCGCGTTTATCCTGGGCGTAGTTCCGCTGATGTTGGGGACGGGGGCGGGGGCCGAGATGCGGCGGTCGCTGGGCACCGCCGTGTTCAGCGGGATGATCGGCGTGACGGTGTTCGGCGTGCTGCTGACGCCGGTGTTTTTCTATTCGCTCGTACGGTTGCGGCGCGGGTCCAAGCCCTGAGGCGCGGCTGGTTCGCCACGTGCTTGCAGCTTCGCTTCGTGGCGGCCCGTTACGCGTAATTCGCCCAAGTCGTCGAAAAAAGCGCGTCTGGGACAGTCAACGAATCCCACGACTCCGCGTGGGGTTAGAACCGAGACGCCTCCATTCTCTGCACTCTTCCCTGGAATCGCCGCCATGCGTCTGTTTCGCTCCCTTGCGATCGCAGCTTGCCTCGGTGTGTTCTTTCTTGCACCTCCCGCCGCGTATGCCCAGCGGCAGATGGAGCGGCTGGATCGCGGCGTTGTGGCCGTGAATCAGGGCGGGGGGAAGGTGTTCGTGAGCTGGCGGATGTTCGGGACCGATGCCCCCGACGTGGCGTTCAATGTGTACCGGCAGGTCGAAGGCGCCGAGCCGACGAAAATCAACTCGGCGCCGATCGACAAGGTGACGTGGCTGATCGACGACGCGGCGCCGCTGGAGAAAGCGACGTCGTATTTTGTGCGAAGCGTTGCGGCCGCCGAGGGTTCGGCGCCGAGTGAACCGTTCACGCTGGCCGCCAAGTCGCCGGCCGTGCCGTGCTTTTGGTTTCCCGTGGAGCCGCCGCCGGGGTATCGGCCGGGCGACACGTCGGCGGGCGACCTGGACGGCGACGGGAATTACGAGCTCGTGGTCCACATGACGGGTCGGGGGCGCGATAACAGCCAGAACGGCGAGACCGATCCGCCGTGGCTGTACGCGTACAAACTCGACGGCACGCTGATGTGGAAGATCGGCCTGGGCCGAAACATCCGCGAAGGCGCCCACTACACGCAGGTGATGGTGTACGACTTGGACGGCGACGGCCGCGCCGAGGTCGCGTGCAAGACGGCCGATGGCACGATCGACGGCGCGGGCAAGGTCGTGGGCGACGCGACGGCCGACTGGGTGAACCGCAACGGGCGGATTCTCGAAGGGCCGGAGTTTCTCACCGTGTTCGACGGCAAGACGGGCGCCGCGCTCGCGACGACCGATTACATTCCGCCGCGTAGGGACCTCGACGTGTGGGGCGACCGCAGCGGCAATCGGGTCGACCGCTTCCTAGCGTGCGTGGCGTATCTCGACGGCGAGCGGCCGAGCCTGGTGATGTGCCGCGGATATTACACGCGGGCGGTGCTCGCGGCGTTCGACTACCGAAATGGGAAGTTGCAGCACCGTTGGACCTTCGACAGCGACGACGGCACGCCGGGGAACGAGAAGTATCGCGGACAAGGGAACCATAATATCTCGGTGGCTGACGTCGACGCCGACGGCCGCGACGAAATCATCTACCACGCAATGGTCGTCGATGACGATGGGCGCGGCCTCTACACCACCGGACTCCGCCACGGCGACTCGCTTCACGTTGGCGATCTTGACCCCGCGCGCGCCGGCCTCGAAATCTTCACCATCCACGAAAACGAGGAAGCCAACGCCCGCCTCGGCACGCCCGGTACCGCGCTGCGCGACGCGCGCACGGGAAAGA
>JANOIK010001244.1:0-3329 GCA_031407585.1 Planctomycetota bacterium
ACGGAATGCAAACCGCACTCCGTCTTCGCCGCCCCGCTCCAGCGGCCGGCGCGCTCGTCCGTTTCGTCCGCACTCACCGCGCGCGTGCAAGGCCAGCAGCCGATGCTCGGGTAGCCCTGGTCGTGCAGCGGGTTGTACGGAATGTCCTCGGCGAGAATCCGCTTCCACACATCGGCCTTGGTCCAGTTGAGCAGCGGGCTGATCTTCACCAGGTTGAACTTCTTGTCCCAGTGCACTACCGAGTTGGCGGCCCGATCCTGCGTCTGGTCTTTGCGGATGCCGCTCATCCAAGCGTGCTTGCCGCGCACGGCATTGCGGAGCACGACGATCTTGCGATCGAAGCAGCACTGCTTGTCGTTCGTGCGATAAAGCGGGCCGCCGTGCTTGGCTTCATATTCCTCGACGGTGAGCTCCGGCTTGAGCATGTCGACCTCGACGCCGTACTTGGCGGCAAGGCGCGTCTTCATGTCGAGCGTCTCCTGGAACTGGTAGCCGGTGTCGAGATTGAACACGTAGGTCTCGGGCGCCACCTCCGCGAGGATCGAGACGATAACCGAGCCCTCGGGACCGAAGGCGGTCGCCATAGTGAGGTACTGCCCGAATCGCTGCGCGGCCCAGGCGATGATTTCCTCGGGCTGTGCGTGCGCGAGCTTCTCGTTAACCGCATCGAGCTCGGCCAAGAGTTCCGGCGTGCAGACCAGCGGCATATAGCCCATGGGAGCGGCGCCCTCAGCGGGTAGCGGCGAATGCGGATACGCGGGCGGCTCAACTGAAGCGATCGCCCGCACGGCAGCTTCCTCGGCAACGGCGGCGGAGGTTTCACTCATGGTCGCGTCCGGATTGAAGATCTTCAGAGGCGGACGACCCGCGCCGCCGTTTGGTCCGGCGGATCGTGGTTTGGTGCTCATGTCGGGCCAATCTTATCCACACTAGTCAGGATAGTCAAGTATAAGCCGAAACGCTTCATTTATCGACCAAATCGAGTGGAATTATTCAGCCCATTCCGAAGATTCCGGCCGGATCGCGTCCCGTTAGCTCGACGACTGCCGAGTTGCAAGCCGTTGCCCCGTCGAGGCTTGACGGCCGTTTCGGCGGATCGCACGATGCGGAGGACCGCCACTGCGGCCTCGTCTTTCGCACTGCCGCGCTCCGCTACCGCGTCGCGGCTAACAGCCCCCTACAACTCGGAATCTCTCGCTCCGATGAAACGCAAAGTCTATCTCGCCGTCGACCTTGGGGCCTCCAGCGGCCGGGTGCTCGCCGGGTTGTTCGATGGGCACGACCTCGACCTCGAAGAGGTGCACCGCTTCACCAACGGGCCCGTCAGCGTCAACGGCCGGCTGTACTGGCGCACGTTCGAGCTCTGGGCCAACATCCTCGCCGGCCTGCGCGAGGCGGGCCGGCGGTACGGCAACTCGATCGTCAGCGTCGGCGTCGACACCTGGGGCGTCGACTTCGGCCTGCTCGATCGCAACGGCGAAGTGCTCGGCGCGCCAGTCGCGTATCGCGACGTTCGCACGCAGGGCGCCTTCGACCGCGCGTTCGCCGTCGTGCCGCGCGAAGAAATCTACGCCGAGACCGGCCTGCAGTTTATGGAGCTCAACTCGCTCTACCAGTTGCTCGCCGCCAAGCAAATGGGCTCGCCGCCGCTCGACCGCGCGGGCCAACTCTTGTTCATGCCCGACCTGTTCCACTGGATGCTCACGGGCGTCGCGGCCAACGAGCTGACCATCGCGTCGACGTCGCAGCTCTACAATCCGCGCACGGGCGATTGGTCGGAAAAACTCATCGAGCGCTTCGGCCTGCCGCGCGAAATCTTCGGCAAGATTTTGCCGCCGGGCACGACCCTCGGACCGCTGCTGCGGCACGTGGCCGACGAGACGGGACTCAAGAACGTGAACGTCGTGCTGCCCGGCACGCACGATACGGCAAGCGCCGTGCTCGCCGTCCCCGCAAGCCAGGGAAGCTGGTGCTACATCAGCTCTGGCACGTGGTCGCTCATGGGACTCGAAACGCCGGCGCCGGTGATTACCGATCAGAGCGCCGCGTGGAACTTCACCAACGAGGGCGGCGTGGCGGGCACGACGCGGCTGTTGAAAAACATCTCTGGCCTGTGGCTCGTGCAGGAATGCCAGCGAATCTGGAAGTCGCAGGGGCAGGACTACAACTGGGAGGGCCTCACCCGGCTGGCGGCGGACGCGACGCCGTTGCGCAGCGTGTTCAATCCGGACGACTCGCGGCTGGGCGCCCCGACGGACATGCCCGCGCAAATCGCCGCGCTCTGCCGCGAGGCGGGCGGTCCAGCGCCCACCGACCACGGCGAAATCTTGCGCAGCGCGCTCGAGAGCCTCGCGCTGCGCTACCGGCAGGTGCTCCAGTGCCTGGAACAGCTTGGCGGCAAGCGCATCGATCAGATCAACATCGTCGGCGGCGGCACGCAGAATCGCCTGCTCTGCCAGATGGCCGCCGACGCCTGCGGCCGGCCCGTGCTCGCCGGCCCGATCGAAGCGACCGCCATCGGCAACGTCATGATGCAAGCAATCGCCGCGGGCGACGTCGCGGGCGTGGCCGAAGCGCGCGACGTGGTGCGCATGAGCTTCGACATGGTCGAGTACCAACCGCTCCCCGACGACCGCTGGGACGCCGCCGCGGAACGGTTTGCGAAGCTGGCCTAGAATCGCTAACTATGCTTGTGCGCGTGGCATGGTCTCGTCCTCGTGACCATGTCCGTCACCGTGCCCATCTCGCGATTCCACATGGCCACTGCGGCAGACCGCCGAGGCCATGCCACGCGCCCTAGTGCTTATACACCTTATGCTGCGGCCGCCCCGCAAGGATCTGCTCCTTGCCCCAGTTGGTGACGTTGCGGAACGCTTCGCTCGAGATGAACGTCTTGAACGCGTCCTCGTCGCTCCACTCGCTGGTGATGAGATAGGACGCCCCGTCGGCCACGTCCTTCCAAAGCGTCGAGCTCGTGTGCCCCGGCGCCGCGTTGAGCGCGGCGACGACGCCCGCGAACTTCGTCTCGAAGTCGGTTTCCTTGCCGGGGATGACGCAGTAATTCATGCCAACGGTGATCATGGATTGCTTTCTAATCTCGCTGAATACGGGGATTCACCACAGAGTACATGGAGAGCACAGAGGAAAAGCAAGGAGCAAGCATGAAACGCGATTCTTAATCGACGAAACCTCTTCCCCCCTCCGTGTCCTCTGTGCCCTCTGTGGTAAATGCATTGTTGAAGTGCTAGCAGACCAAGCCCATTCTACCAATTCAACTCCAGCGGTCAGGGGGAGTTTGCCGATTATTGAGAGCGTATCGAACCGCTTTT
>JANOIK010001250.1:0-5594 GCA_031407585.1 Planctomycetota bacterium
TCGCAACCAGCTTGCCGAATTCGATGTGCAGCTCACCTTCGCGCTCGGTCAGTGTCGTTCGTTGCGTCAGCCGCTGAGCGTCGTGCTGGTGGGCATTCAGCAAGTGGAGTCGCACGAGGAGCAGGCGCGCACCATCGAGAAAGTGTTAGAGGCTGCATGCCGCGGCGCCGCCGTGCATGGCGAGCCCATTGCCACGCCGATCGAAGGCCGCCGCGCGATCGTGCTCGCCGGGCGCGAGCGCCAGGACGCGATCATGGCGGCGCGCAGCATCGTCGAGCGCATGCTGCAATTGATCGGACCGCTGAGCCGCGCGGGCCAACTCGGCCCCTGCGTGGCCGCCGCAGGCGTGGCGACAGTCGCCGAGCCGCCCAAGAATTTCAGCGCACAAAAACTCGTCGAAACGGCCGACCGCTGTCTCGCGGCTGCGCTGACCAGCGGCGGGGTGAAGAGTCTCGAAGTTATTTAAGACTGGCCTGACTTTGGCCCCCGGCCAGTGAGCGGGGGCTAAGTGGCGTCCCTGTTCGCGCGGGGCGTTTTTGCTATGATTTCGCCATGAGCACCGCGGTTCCTTCCCCCGCCGAACGGCCCGAACAGGGTCCTCCCGCGGCGTCCGCGCCCCCGCTCGCCCAGCCGGTCATTCCGCCGTCGCCGCCACAGTTCCCGACGCCGCAATCGACGCCAAATCCGCTCGCGCCCGACGCCGACTTCTACGACCCGTCGGTGTCGCACCTGCCCGAGCTCCGCGCCGGCGACGTGATTCGCCCCCAGCGCCGCGTCATGCTGCCGCTCGTGCTGTTCCTGGCCACGTGCGCGTCGACATTCTGGGTCGGCGTCACGCACTGGGATCCGCTCAACCCCGAGTTCTCCGCCAACTGGGATCTCGTGGGCCGCGTGCTTGCCGGGAACTGGCGCTACGGCCTGGAGTACATGTCCGCCGTGCTCGCGATTCTGCTGACGCACGAGATGGGCCACTTCCTGCAGACGGTGAAGTACGGCATCCCCGCGAGCTTTCCACTGTGCATCCCGGTGCCGTTCAACTCGATCGGCACGATGGGCGCCGTGATCGGCATGGACGGCATGCGGGCCGACCGCCGGCAGATTTTCGACATCGGCATTGCGGGACCGCTCGCGGGGCTCGTGGTGGCGCTGCCGGTGCTGTGGCTCGGCATCAAACGGCTCGACCTCAGCGGACCGACGGCGCCGGGCGAGATCGAGTTCTACTTGCCGGTGGTCGCGCAGTGGATGCTCCAGTGGACGCACCCCACCGCGTCGTGGGCCCACGAGCGCTGGGTTTCGCTCGGCGAGCTCAACCCGTTCTTCATGGCCGGCTGGGTCGGCATGCTGATCACGGGGCTGAACATGCTGCCGATCAGCCAGCTCGACGGCGGACACACGATGTACGCCCTGTTTCTCGACCGGGCCCATTCGTTCGCCCGCATGTTCATCTCGTTCGCGATTCTCTACGTTGTGGTGAATTTGGACGATGCGGTGCTGTGGACGCCGATGCTGCTACTCGTGATTTTCCTCGGCATCCACCACCCGCCGACGGCGAACGACAATATCGAACTGGGCCCCGTGCGCCGCGCGATCGGCCTGGCCTCGCTGGCGATTCCGGTGCTGTGCTTCCCGCTGATGGGCGTGCGGCAGTAGGCGATCGGGTTATATTGGACGGGTTGCTCGGCTTGCTCTTTGCGGCGGCTCTTCATTCCCCGACTTCGTTGAGAAGGCGAACCCACTATGCACTTGCGCAAACTTGCCTTGCTGGCGTGTCTTACCGTGGTCGGCTGCAACACCGTCTCCTCCCTATCGCCGTTGGGCGAGCCGGCGACGATCGAAAACGCGAAGAAACTCGAAGGCGTCTGGCTGAACGAGGACGGCGAGCCGCTGATGGTTCGTCACATCAAGGACAACGAGCTCCGCATGGGCAGCATCGCGTGGAACGAACAGGAGTCGAAGTTCGAGCTCGAAGAGGCCGAGCTCCTGGTCACGATGGACGAGGAGCGGCCTTACGTGAACGTCAAAGGCCTGGGCGCTCAGGAAGAGAAGGAGTACGGCTTCGCGCGGGTTTCGGCGCTCGAGGGCGAGTCGGTCGTATTGTTCTTTCCTCGCTCCGATACGTGGGTCCAAGCCGTCGAGAACAAGACGCTGCCGGGCACGGTCACTCGCGACGAGAATCAAACGACGTCGGTGCATCTCACCGCAACTTCAGCGCAGCTCGGCGAGTTCCTCGATCCCGAGAAGACGAGCGAGCAGTTCGAAATCGACGCGGCGGTCTCGCTGCATCGCGTGCAGCGGGTGGAGGAGGATGAGAAAGAGTGATGCGATGCGGTCCTGACTCTTCTAAGCACTTTTCTTGCGACTATCCACCGCGTCTCTCATGCGTCGACCATCTTGCCAAATTGCGACGCGAAGCGCAGTCACGCTCGTTGAACTGCTTGTCGTGTTGTTCATCATAGCGGCATTGCTTGGATTGCTGTTGCCGGCGGTGCAGCACGCTCGCGAAGCCTCGCGCCGGTCGAGCTGTCAGAACAATCTTCGTCAACTGGCGATGGCGACCGCCGGTTACTGCGAGGCCCGTCGTCAGATTCCGCCTCGCGCGGCGCCAAGCCAGGCTGGCGGTTGGCCGGTTGCGATTATGCCTTTCCTGGAGCAGTCGGAGCGTGCCGAGGATTTGGTTCACAATCCGTCGTTGGAACCGGCCACGATGTCGCCGTGGGCGAGGCAGCGCCTCCTGATGATGACCTGTCCCTCGGTCTTCGACGACGAAAACGAGCCGCCCCTCGTACCTCTCGCTCACTACGCCCTGGCCACGAGTCCCACCCGCGAAGTTTTTTACCTTGGCGATGCGCCGACGGGGTTTGCCGTGCAGTGGATCGCGGGGCCGGAGGTTGAATTCTTGGTATGGATTCGTGACCCCGGACCGCACGAAGGCGGCTCTCATGTCGCCAGCAGCGACGGCGCCGTGACGCTTCGCGTCCCGCAGTCGAATTGACTGGATGATGTCGCTACCGGATCTCGTCGGCGTCCTTCAAGGTGAGCTGGAAATCAATGGCCTCGTCGGGATGCAGGAGCCGCGGACCTCGCACTGCTGGCAGCGGAGCTGCCGGAACGATCACCAAAACCTTCCCGTTCTCTGGAAGGCAGACGCTTACGGGCAATTGGATTTGCCCGTTCACCACGGTCGCTTGATAAGTTATTCCGTCCACGATATCGGACCTCGCAGGGTGGGATATCGCCATTGTAGCAGGAATTGCGCGTCACGGCGCCAGCAGCAGCCGGCCCGGATTCGCCAGATAGCCCTTCACGTCGTTCAGAAACCGGGCCGCGGCGGCGCCGTCGACGATGCGGTGGTCGTAGGTCAGCGACAGCGGCAGCATCAGCCGCGGCTGCCACTGGTCGTCGATCCACTGCGGCAGAATGCGGCTGCGGCCGGCGAGTAGGATCGCGGCTTCGGGAGGGTTGATGATCGGCGTGGAGTACGTGCCGCCGATGGCGCCGAGGTTCGAGATGGTGAACGTGCCGCCCTTGAGGTCGTCGAGGCTTACCGTGCTTCCGCGGGCCGCGTCCGCGATTTTCACCAGCTCCTTGGCGATCTGCGGGATGTTCTTGCGGTCGGCGTCGCGAAGCACCGGCACCATGAGGCCGCGCTCGGTGTCGACCGCGATGCCGATGCTCACGTATTCCTTGTAGAGAATCTCGTTGCCCTCTTCGCTCACCGAGGCGTTGACGATCGGGTGATGCTTGAGCGCGACGGCGCACGCCTTCACCAGGAACGGCATCGTGGTGAGCTTGACGCCCTTGGTCGAGTAGTCGTTGGCGCTTTCCTTGCGGATGCGCTCTAGCTCGGTGAGGTCGACGTCGTCGAAGTTGGTGAGCTGCGGGATGGTCGTGTAGGAAGCGACCATGTTGCGGGCGATGGCCTGCCGCATGCGCGACATCTTCTCGCGGCGGACGCCGCCGTAGGAGTCCGACTCGGGCGAGCCGGGGGGCGTGACGCCTTTGACGACTTTGGCCTCGGCTTCGACCTGGCTCTTGCGGACGTAGTTGCGAACGTCGTCCTCTGTGATGCGGCCGCCGTCGCCGGTGGGGCGCACGCGGCGGAGCTCGACGCCCAGCTCGCGGGCGAGTCGGCGTACTGAGGGGCCGGCGGCGGCGGCGGAGTGGCCGTCGCCGGGGGCGTCATCGGAGGCGTGCTTCGTTGGGGACTTTTTTGCAGCGCGCCCGCCCGCTGAAGCGGGCTCGCCGGGGGGCTTTTTGGAGGTTTTGGGGGCGGGTTCTTCTTCGACTTCGGCGTCCTCTTCGCCGTCTTCGTCGTTGTCCGAACCAACGACGACCGGCACGGGTTCCGGCGGCGGGGGCGGCGATTTCGATTTTTTCGCCTTCGCGGGCGCGGGCTCCTCGGCGACTTCTTCCTCTGCGTCGTCCTCAGCCTCTGCTTCGACTTCCTCGGCCTCGGGCTCCGGCTTGGCCTTGGCCGCCGCAGGTTTGGCGGCCTTCAGTTCAGCGCCTTTCGCGGCGCCGTTGGTCGCTTCGATTTCGAAGATGGCGCCGCCGACCTTCACCGTGTCGCCCTCGGCGACGAGCACCTTGACGATCGTCCCCGCCTGCGGGCTGGGAATCGGCATCGTGGCCTTGTCGGTTTCGATCTCGAGCAGATCCTGATCCTTCGAGACGACGTCGCCCTCGTTGACCAGGATCGACAACACGCCGGCGGAATCGATGTTCTCGCCGAGCGCGGGGAGTTTGATTTGGGTGGGCATTGAGGCCTCGGATTTTTTTACCGCGAATCACGCGAATAAACGCGAATCAAAAAAATGGAATTACAAGAAGGAGTTGTTGGAACACTAATAAGCACAAATGTGCCACTAATCTGGATTAGCGAAGATCAGTGCTAATTAGTGTTCCTCTTCCTGAACCCCCTTCCTTCATGTTTCGCGCAAATTCGCGTGATTCGCGGTTGTTCTTTCTTGTGTTATGCGTAGAGCGCGGATTGTTTGTCGGGGTTCACGCCCAGGTCCTTGATCGCTTGGGCGACGCATGGGCCGTCGCAGCCGCCGGTTTTCATGAGTTGGTAGAGCGACGCGATCACGATCGACTCGGCGTCGACCTCGAAGTGGCGCCGCAGCGAGGGGCGGCTTTCGCTGCGGCCCATGCCGTCGGTCCCCAGGGCGAACATGCGGCCGGAGAGCCACGGCGCCAGTTGCTCGGGCAGCGCCCGCATGTAGTCGCTGGCGGCGATGATGGGCCCCTGCGTACCGGCGAGCTGCTCTTCGACGTACGCATGCCGCGCGGGCTTCTCGGGGTTGAGCATGTTCCAGCGCTGGCACTCCTGCGCCTCGCGGCGGAGCTGCGTGTAACTGGTCACGCTCCACACGTCGCTGGTCACGTCGTACTTCTCGCCGAGAATCTGCTGCGCGCGGAGCGTCTCGCGGAGGATGGCGCCCGAGCCCAAAAGCTGAACGCGCTTCTCGCCGGCCTTCCAGTCGCGCAGGTGGTAGATGCCCTTGATGATGCCCTCTTCGCAACCCTTGGGCATCTCCGGCATGTGGTAGGGCTCGTTCTCCAGCGTGATGTAGTAGATCGCCGTTTCGTTG
>JANOIK010001305.1:0-1534 GCA_031407585.1 Planctomycetota bacterium
CATGTGTTTCGGGCAGCCGTGCCAAAAGCAGCCATTCACGAAGACAGCGACCCGTGCGGCGACGAACGCCAAGTCCGAGCGGCGACGGGAATCGGGCAGACGCCAGTCGACGCGAAAGCGCAGACCGAGCGCGTGCAGCGCCGAACGAAGGGCCAACTCCGGCGGAGTGTCCCTTCGCGGCGTGGCTTGCATGCGTTGCCGAACAGCCAAACTGGAGGCGTCAGGCCTCGTCGTCTGGAGGGGGCGCGTCGAACTCCGTATCGACTTCTTCATCTGCCCACTCGAACTCGGCGACGTTGCGCTTCAAAAAGGTCCTCTCGATCGCATCGAGGAATTGATCATGGGTCAACAGTTGTCGGGGGCGACCGCTCTTCGGCGGTGCCAGGTCGACGTCGAAGTAGTCGACTCTCGATCCATCGCGGGCATAGAGACCTATGAAGACGCGCTCGTAGCGATCGATGTCGTCGCGAACGTCGTGTCGACGGGCGAGCGGCCTGAGGTAACGGACCCAGGCTCCAAACGATGACGAAGACCGGGGACTGGCATCCTCGCAAGCGTCGTCGGGCAGAAAGACCGCCGCAATCATCACGGCGTACGGTTGCCGCTGATGATAGCCGGCGGCTTCGGCGCGCAACTCTTCGTCATTGCGCTTCATGTTGTGTATGTAGCCGCGCTTGAGTTTCTCTCTGAAATGGACCGCCTTGAGAGAGATACCGAATCCGAGTCCAAGCTGCGGCGTACTGTAGTTCACATCGAGTTTCTTCGGCCCCCGGACGGCCTGCGCCGGAGACTCGACTCCGCCCCCATCTACATCGGGCAGAATCCCTGGAAACCGCTCGCGGAGTCCGTTGGCGATGCAGATCGCCATCTTGTCCGCGAAGCGCGTCGAATACACGCGCTTGTCTTCGGAGAGCTTGTGCCGCAGTTCAGGCGAGTCGGCGACGTCCGGCGGGCGCGGCGCCGCCGCGGCGAGCACCTGAGCCAAAGTGTGAATCTTGGGCCCGCCGACCTCGGCCATCAAGCCACCGCGACCTGGCGAGTAACGTGACGAACGTACCGATCCAGGGCTTTGCCGAACTCGGGCGGGTATTTCAGTGTGCTCACATCGAGGCGCCGCTTGAATCCCACGGATGCCCGCGCCGACAGCGGAGCGCGGGGGTGGCGCATGAAATCAGCCAGCGGGGGTCGCTCGTAGTCGACCGGCCACATCGATACGGCGACAGCGCGGGCCTCCTGGCCTCGTCGTCCGAACGCAGCCTTCGGCCAGGCCACTCCGGGACGAACCGCTTCCGTTAGCCGAGCGTCGTCGAAGCGGCCAGGGTCCGCGAGTCTCTCGCCAATCCACTTGGCAACAGCAACGCTGACAGCGTTCCCCACGAGCTTCCAGCGGTGTCCCCGGCGAACGCCGTCGACATCGAGAGCCGGTTGAGTCCAGTCGGACTCGAACCCCTGTAGGCGCTCAGCGTCTCTAATGTCGGGCACCCCGATGAACCCATCCGCTGGGCTCCAGATCGCAGGAGGCGACGGAATCCCG
>JANOIK010001306.1:0-2408 GCA_031407585.1 Planctomycetota bacterium
CGAAGTGTCGGGGCACGTTCCCAATGTCGTGTTCCCGTGCGCCGCGCTGGCCGACAAGTCGGCCGATCGGCTTGCGATCTACTATGGCGCCGCCGACACCTTTTCGTGCCTGGCCTTTGCTCATCTCAGCGAGCTCATCGCGTTCACCAAAGAAAACTCGTCCGTCTTTTAAGTCGCCGCAGTCGCTCGCTGATTTTCTCCTCCTACGGGCGGTTGTGCGTCGCGCCCGATTCAGCGACGCTAGGTTGACGTCTCGAACATAGCCGCGAGGATCGCCCCCGTGCGCCTCCAATCCGTTGACATCTGCATTCTGGTGGCGTATTTCGTCGCCACCATCGTGATTGGGTTGTGGTCGTCGCGCCGCGGAAGCAAAGACCTCGACTCCTACGTGCTGGGCGGAAAGTCGCTGCCCTGGTACGTCCTGGGCGTGTCCGACGCCTCCGGCATGTTCGACATCAGCGGCACCATGCTCATGGTGTTCTGGCTGTTCGTGTACGGCGTGAAGAGCATCTGGCTGCCGTTCGTATGGCCGGTGTTCAACCAAGTTTTCTTGATGATGTTCCTCAGTGCGTGGCTGCGGCGCTCGAACGTCCTTACGGGCGCCGAGTGGATTCAATTCCGCTTCGGCCGCGGCCGGGGCGCCAATCTGGCCCACCTCAGCGTCGTGCTTTTCGCGCTGCTGAACGTGGTTGGCATGCTGGCCTACGCGTTCAAGGGTATCGGCAAGTTCGCCGAGAAAATGCTGCCTTGGGATTTGCAGGCGCAACTCTCGTCCGCGGCGCCGGCGCTCTTCTCGGCAAGTCCCGACGCGCTCTTGAATAACGAGAACCTCTACGCGCTCATTATTCTGCTGCTCACCGCGCTCTACGCGATCAAGGGCGGCATGGTGAGCGTCGTCATCACCGAGGTGATGCAGTTTGTGATTCTCTCGGTGACGTCGGTTTTGATCGGCATCACCGCCATGAGGCATGTGTCGCCGACCATGATCGAAGAGGCGACGCCCGACGGTTGGCTCAGCCCATTCTTCGGCTGGAAGCTCGGCCTCGACTGGACGGGAATCCTCGATCAGGCGAACGCCCTCATTCGCGAGGATGGCAACGAATTGTTTGCGATCGTCTTTTCGCTCATGTTCTTCAAGGGCGTGTTGGCGAGCCTCGCAGGCCCGGCGCCCAACTACGATATGCAGCGGATTCTCGCGACCCGCAACCCGCGCGAAGCGTGCCTCATGAACGGCATGGTCAACGTGGTGTTGTATCTGCCGCGGTACATGATGATCACGGGCATTGCCGTGCTCGCGCTCGCCTTCTGCATGCCGGAACTGCGGGCCATGGAGAAGCCCGATTTCGAAGAGCTGCTGCCGATCGTGCTCACGCGACACGTGCCCGCCGGCGTTGTCGGGCTGTTGCTCGCGGGCCTGCTCGCGGCGTTCATGTCGAACTTTGCCGCCACGCTCAACGCGGCGCCGGCTTACTTGGTAAACGATGTCTACCAGCGGTTCATCGACCCCAACTGCCCGCCGAAGAAGGCGGTGCGCCTGAGCCGACTCGCCTCGGCCGGCGTCCTCCTCATCGGCATCGTGGTCGGCATGCTCACCGCGAGCATCAACGATGCGATGCTGTGGATCGTGGGCGCCCTCTACTCAGGCTATGTGCTGGCCAATGTGCTGAAGTGGTATTGGTGGCGGTTCAACGGGTACGGCTACTTCTGGGGAATGGCGAGTGGACTGGGCGCCGCTCTGATCGTGCCGGAAATCGCGGCGATCGAGCCCGTGAAGGCCTGGCTCGTCTCGCTGGTGGGCAATTTCAACGCACTCTATCTCATTCCGCCGATTCTGCTCATTTCCGTCGTCGGGTGTCTCGCGGGCACGCTGCTCACTCCGCCAGAAGACGAGTCGGTGCTGCTCAACTTCTATCGAGTGACCCGACCGTGGGGCTGCTGGGGCCCTATTCGCGATGCCGCGGTGGCGACGATTCCGGGCTTCCAACCGAACCCCGATTTCCGTCGCGACATGTTTAACGTGGCCATCGGCATCGTGTGGCAACTGAGCTTGACCGCGCTGCCGATTTACATCGTGCTCCAGCAGTGGTCGTGGGTCGGCTGCATCGCGGTCGTGCTCGCGGTGACATCGTTCATCCTCAAATTCACGTGGTACGACAACCTGCAAAGAGTGGCGGCGGCGGATTCCGCCGCCATCGCGGGCAACTTGCACGGACAGGCGGTGCGCCCATGATGCGATTCATTGGCAGCTTGGCCTTGGCGGCCCTCGGCGTTCTGCTAACGAGCGAAGTTCCGGCGCGAGCCCAAGAGCCGTTCGAGACGTTCGTCACCCGCCGCGGCGACCAACTGCTCGAGGGCGACCGGCCGCTCCGCTTCATCTCCTGGAACATCCCCAACCTGCTCGTCATCGA
>JANOIK010001319.1:0-2470 GCA_031407585.1 Planctomycetota bacterium
CCACGGGCGCCGTTCCGGTTGCGGCGACTCTGAAGCAGAGCGGGGTGCCGGCGAAGCACCCTTGTCATTCGACGCGCTTGTTGGTGCATTCATGACACACGCTATATATCCCCTTAGCTCAGCCTGTGCAAGGGCTCGTTACGGTCTCACGCCTTCGCCGGCCAGAAACAGCCCGACCATCATCCCGCGTGCCAAGGCGCCAACGGCTGGGCGCTGGGCCGCGGCGTCGGTCTGCTGCTGGATCCCTCGCCACGTCTGGCGCAGGAAGGGCAGATTGAGATACGCGGCGGCGAGCGGGCTGGCTTCGCACAGCGCCAACGCCGCCTCGACTTCGGCTGCGCTCGCCACCAGCCGCAGCGGCAGGTCCGCGGCCTGCCGGCCGCGTCGCGTGTTCCAGACCACCTCCGCCGGCAGGCGACCGACGAGCAGTCGACGCGCGAGCCAGCGGCGCTGCTCCGCCGGTCCCACGAACTGAGAGTCGGGGAGCGAGAGGCAGAACCTGACGAGACGCAAATCGGCGGTCGGGTCGCACACCCTGACGCCGAGGGCCACGCCAGCCTCGGCGAATTCGCCTTTCGACGTCCGCAGCTTGCGGATGCGGCGTTCGAGAGACGTTTCGCGGGACTGCGCGCTCAGCGACTCTCGAGTCTCGGCGGTCATCCGCGCCGCGAGCTCGGGCCCGATGGCTGCGTGCCGCCAGCGGTCACGGCCATTCGACGCCTCTCGCCAGCGATGCAGCTGCGTACGCCACCGCTCGGGCAGAAGGGCCACCGCCGCCGCGCGCCGGCTTCGGCGGCGCCACAGCGTGCGCCACCCGATCGCCTCCGGCATACCGCCCCAGGAGATCGTCAAGTTCCCGAGCTGGCCGGTGAGGAGAGTGACGTGCCCCTGGTCGCGAGCCGTCGCGAGCAGGTCGAGCAGCCAGAACTGGTTCGCCGCCGCGGGCGTGGGTGCGCCGAGGATCGCCAGCGCCTGGTAGAGGCCCGCGAGGGGCGTCACGCGCGCCGAGTCGAGATAGGTCACGGACGAGACGCCCGCGGCGCTGGCGGTCGCGGCGATGAAAGGACCCTCGTTCGCCGTCTGTCCCGCGAGTTCGACGTTGGGAAACTGGGGAACATGGCCGATGGCGCTGAGATGCCGCTCCAGGCCGCCGTGCCCGATCTCGCTTGCCGTCAGCGCGACCGCGCCGGAATCCAGCCCGCCGCTCAAGGCCACGGCGGTCGATCGCGAGGTCTCCAGTCGATCGGCCACCGCGCGCACCAGGATCTCGCGGCAGGCCTCGAGATACTCTCCGTCGCTGGCCAGGCGAAGCGGCTGGACGTCCCGCAGATCGCAGTACTGGCGCTGCCGCGCGGCGGTCGACGTCACCGAGAGCGAGCTGCCGACCGGCAGGCGGATGATGTCGGCGTAGCAGGTGGCCTCGGGCGGGGGCCAGCCGGCGAGCACGTAACCGAGGTAGCGTTCGTCGAGCCGCTTCGGGATGCCGGGGACGACCAGGAGCGCGTCGAGCGTCGAGGCGAAGGCGGCGAGGCGTTGGTCTACGAAAACGTAGAGCGTGCCGACGCCCTGAGGGTCGCGCGCGAGAAAGAGGTGCTGCCCGGCAGGATCCCACGCCGCGAACGCCCAGTCACCGAGAAGATGCGCCGGAGCGTCGGCGCCCCAGCGCAAACAGGCCCTTCGGACGAGTTCGACGTCGCTCGCGTGGCGGCGCTCGTCCGGCGTCAGGGCGAGGGCATCGCAGAGCTCGGAGCGTGCATCGAGTCTGGCGGAGACGGCGATCGCCTGGTCGCTCGGCGCCTCCCAGCGGGGGCCGCCGAGGGGCGGTCCGGGCGCCCTCCCGATCTCGCCGAGACCGCAGGAGCCGCTCGCGTACACCACGCGGTGGCCGGCCGCGGCGCCGTGCATCTGCCGGGCCATCGCGGCGAGCACATCAGGGGGGACTGGTCGGCCGTCGCGGTGAAGGAGGCCGAAGACGCCGGGCACCGAGGGACACTAGCATGGGTTTCGCCGGCGATCGATGCGATACATCGCGATCCACGGACACCGCTTGCGCCGGCAGAACTCTCGGGCTCGCACCGCCCGAACCCGTCGATCCATGCGTTCCTGAAGGTGGCCACGCAACGCAACATCCATCGGGTCCCGTGCCGTGAGATTCCTGCGACCATACGGGCCATGCTAACGTCGAGCTGCAATGGCACTGAGTGGCTTCATTCGGGAACACAGCGAGAAGATCGTCGACGCCTTCGAAGCGTTCGCCAGAACGCTGATGCCTGCTGGCGAGAACATGGTCCGGACAGAACTTCGCGACCACGCCAAGGAGATGTTGGCGGCGCTCGTCACCGACATGGAGGCCAGCCAGACCGTCACGGAGCAGTCCAGGAAGTCGATGGGACACGGAGCCGCCCATGCCCTCGCGTCGTCCGGCCAGCAGCATGCCGATGCGCGTATCCGGCACGGCTTCACACACGCG
>JANOIK010001339.1:0-3178 GCA_031407585.1 Planctomycetota bacterium
ACGGAAGTCGCTCGCGCGGAACTCCGGGAACGTGAGCAGCAGGTTGCCGAGATCGCCCTTGGGATCGATGGCGATGGCCGGGATGCCGTTGAGGGCGGCCTCCTCGAGCAGGGCCAGGCAGAGGCCCGTCTTGCCGCTGCCTGTCATGCCGACGCACACGGCGTGGGTCGTGAGGTCGGCGGAGTTGTAGAGGAGGGGTTCATGCGTGAAGCCAGCCACGACGTCGCCGGCGCCCGTCACGGGATGAGTGCGGCCGAGGTAGAACGAGCCGGATTGTTCGAAGTCCGTCATAAAAACTCTTGAAACAAGGGTGCCACTGCTGGCTCCTCCGCCAGTGGGCGCCGGGTACCCGCTTCGCACTGCTGGACGAGCCAGCAGTGGCACCCAGCACCCGGATAATCGGAGCCCCGGCCGGACCCCTCGGCGGACCTCGGGGTGACAGGCGCTGGGACCTCGGGGTGACTGGTTCTCAGTCCCATTTGCGACCATTGTGACTATACTCGAACCGGGCCGGCGATTTCTATCCGGAGCCCCCAATTCGCCCATCTAAGCGGCAACCTCCATGAATTTCTTAGACTCACTGCGCCGCACTCTGCACCGTCGCAAGCAGGCTGGCGCCGCCCACATGACATGGGCGTCGCGCAGTTTTTCGCACTCGATGACGCACACGCGCCTGTTTCTCAAGAAGCAGCTTTGGGTGTGGCCAATCATCGCGCTGGTGCTGCTCTCGGCGCTTGGCTGGGGCGTGAATCGGGCGATTGAAACGACGATGAAGGCGAACACCCGTTCGACGTTGCAAACGCTGCGGGACGTCCAGACGGGGATGCTCGAACGATGGATGGTGACGCAGGAGCGCAACGCCGAGTCGATGGCGAACAACGGCGAGGTGCGGCAACTGGTCGTCGAACTGTTGCAGAACGTCGATGGTGACGCCAACGAGACGGACGCCGGGGACGCGTCTAAGGATGGCGCAGCAATCATCAAGCAACTGGCTGACAGTCTCGGGCCGGCGATGACGTCGCATGGCTACATTGGCTTTTCAGTCATGGATCGTAACAAGACGATCGTGGCCGCGTCGGAGTCGGACATCATCGGGAGGCAAACTTCGGCGACGAACCTCGTCGGCGTGACGAAGAGTCTCGACGGAGCGACGAGCGTGTCCGCCCCGTTCGCCAGCGTTGCGGCGCTCAGGGTAGGCGAAGGCGTCACCCAAACCGGCGTCCCCACGATGTTCGCCACGGCGCCGGTCCGCGACGACAATCTTCAAGTCGTCGCGGTGCTGGGGTTGCGAATCAATCCCGACGTCGGCTTCGCCAAAATCCTCGAGCTCGGCCGCATCGGCGATTCCGGCGAAACGTATGCGTTTAGCAAAGCGGGGATGATGCTCTCCAACAGTCGTTACGAGGAAAGTCTGAAAGAGCTGAGGCTGGTGCCGGAAGAGGATCGCTCGATGCTTCATTTGTGGGTCCACGACCCGGGAGGAGACCTGGAGGAAGGCGTGAAGTACGCCGGGCTTCCCTCGCAGTGGCCGCTCACGCGAATGGCGGCCGACGCGGTGTCCGGAAAGGCGGGCGTCGACGTCGAGGGCTATCGCGGTTACCGCGGCGTCCCGGTCGTGGGCGCCTGGACGTGGCTCGATAAGTATGGATTTGGGCTGGCGACCGAGGTTGACCAGGCCGAGGCGTTTCGACCGCTGACGATCCTCAAACGCACATTCTTGGTGCTGCTGGGGTTGCTGGTGCTCAGCTCGATCGCGATCTTCGTGTTCACGATCATGCTGGCGCGGCTGCAGCGGCAGGCCCGCGAAGCGACAATCGAGGCCAAGCAGCTTGGGCAGTACAAGCTGGAGCAAATGCTGGGGGCCGGGGCGATGGGCGTGGTGTACAGGGGCACGCACGCGATGCTGCGGCGCCCGACCGCGATCAAGCTGCTGAACGCCGACAAGGTGACCCCGCAGTCGATCTCGCGGTTCGAGCGTGAGGTGCAGATCACCAGCCAGCTGACTCACCCCAACACCATCGCGATCTACGACTTCGGCCGCACGCCGGAGGACGTGTTTTACTTTGCGATGGAGTATCTCGAGGGCATCGATCTGCAGGATCTGGTGACCCAGTACGGGCCACAGCCGGCTGGACGGGTGATTCACATTCTGCGGCAGGTGTGCGGATCGCTCTACGAGGCGCACTCGACAGGGCTGGTGCATCGCGACGTGAAGCCAGCGAATCTGATGCTGACGCGGCGCGGCGGCGAAGCCGACGTGGTCAAGGTACTCGATTTTGGCTTGGTGAAGGCTCGGGAGGACGAATCGCGAGGCGCCGACGAAGGCGGTCTCGCGGGAACGCCGCTTTACATGTCGCCCGAGGCATTCCAGTTGCCGAGTTCGGTCGACGGGTGCAGCGACATCTATGCAGTGGGGGCGGTGGGATACTTCCTGCTCACGGGCCGGCCGGTGTTCGAGGCGGCCTCGATCATCGAGCTGTCCAACAAGCACGTGTCAGAGACGCCGGTGGCGCCATCACAGCGGCTGGGCAAGCCCGTGCCGGAAGATCTGGAGAACGCCATCCTGGCGTGCCTGGAAAAAACGCGCGGCAAGCGGCCGCAGACGGCCCGCGAACTGGCGCAACGGCTCGCCCGCTGCCCCGCGGCGGGCGAGTGGTCGCTCGAAGACGCCGAAGCGTGGTGGGCGCGGCACGACCGCGGCGTCGCGGCCGCGAAGGCCCCGACGCCATCCGCTGCGACGCTCAGCCGGCAGTACGAGGCGACGATCGATCGCTGAGGCGGCGAAGGAGTGCGTTTCGCGGGCGTGCCAAGGGTGGCTACAGGGGCTCGAACCCTGGACCTCCAGAATCACAATCTGGCGCTCTAACCAACTGAGCTATAGCCACCGTAACGCGAGCCGTTTGATGTTAACTCTGGCGTGCGGGGCGGTCAACGCGGCGGGAATGGCCCGCGGATGAACGCGGATTCAACGGATTTACGCGGATGGAGACGGGAGAAATGCCCGCGTGCCCGCGAATTTCGATCCGCGTGCATCCGTCAAATCCGCGTTCCTCCGCGGCCCATTCTTGAGATGCTCCCGACGAGGTCCAGGTTCACGCCCTTGATCAAGGTGTGATTTCGGCCGTCACGGGCAGGCTTTTCATGTACTCCAGATACTCGCGGTCGAGCTGCTCGTACG
>JANOIK010000015.1:0-1789 GCA_031407585.1 Planctomycetota bacterium
TCCTCCGCGATCCCCACGTACCTCGTTTCGAAACTCGCGGCCGAGCACGTCACCGTTGTCCTGTCGGGCGACGGGGGTGACGAGCTTTTCGGCGGCTATGACAAATACCGGATCGAGAGTCGAACATCGTGCGCACGATGACCACGCTCGAGGCCGCCGGTGCGCTCGACTTCACGATCATCGTCGCTGCGCCCGCCGCCGACAATCCGGCGAACCAATACCTCGCGCCGTACTCCGGCGCCTCGATGGGCGAGTGGTTCATGGAAAACGGCATGGACGCGCTGATCATCTACGACGATCTCTCGAAGCACGCTGTCGCCTACCGCCAGATTTCGCTGATCCTGAAACGCCCGTCCGGCCGCGAGGCCTATCCCGGTGACGTGTTTTATCTGCACTCGCGCCTGCTCGAGCGCGCTGCCCGCCTCGACGGCAAGGGCTCGCTCACTGCGCTGCCGATCATCGAAACGCTCGCGGGCGACGTCTCGGCCTACATCCCGACCAACGTCATCTCGATCACCGACGGCCAGATCTTTCTCGAGACCGACCTGTTCAACCAGGGTATCCGTCCCGCGGTGTCGGTCGGTCTCTCCGTCTCGCGCGTGGGTTCCGCCGCGCAGATCACAGCGACGAATCAGGTCGGTGGAAAATTGAAGGGCGAACTCGCGCAATTCCGTGAACTCGCGGCGTTCGCGCAGTTCGGTTCCGATCTCGACGCGAAGACCAAGTCCCAACTCGACCGTGGGTCGCGCATCGTCGAACTCTTCAAGCAACCCGCGTTCAATCCGATTCCGATCGAGCAGCAGGCCGCCACGCTCTGGGCGATGCAGAAGGGCTACTACGACGACCTGCCGCTGGGCAAAGTTCGTGCCGCAGCCGAATCGTTGCGCCAGTTTTTCTCTACGCGCAAGGACGCTCTGCTCACCGCGATCCGCAACAAGGCTGCGCTCGACGCCGACCTCGAAGCGCAGTTGAAAACCGCCTGCGACGAGTGGAAGCCGACGTTTGCGGCCTAGCCCTGCCATGGCCTTCCATCACCTGTCATTGCGAGGAGCAACGCGACGAAGCAATCCAGCTAGCTGGATTGCCGCGACCGATTGCGTCGGGCTCGCGATGACAATCGTGGGCGGCATTCTCTGACGATGGCATCGACGAGAGACATCCGCCGACGGATCAAGTCCGTCAAGAACACCCGCCAGATCACGAAGGCGATGGAGCTCGTCGCGGCTTCGAAGATGGGCAAGGCGCAGCAGGCGGCGCAGGCGGGCAAACCTTTCGCGATGTTGCTCGCGCAGATTCTCGACGCGGTCTCACACCAGCTTGGCGAGGACGTGTCGCATCCGCTCCTTGCCCGGCGCGAGGTTCGCACGCGCGGCGTGCTGGTGATCTCGACCGATCGCGGACTGTGCGGTGCGCTCAATTCGAATCTCTTCCGGCTCATCACGGAGATCAAAGGCCCTGCGAAATTCGTGTCGATGGGCCGCAAGAGCACACAGTTTCTCTCCCGCACGAAACGCGATCTCGTGGCCGAGTTTCCGCTCTCTGACCGCGTCGCGCTGCGCGAAATCCGCCCGGCCGCCGATTTCCTCGTGAGCGCGTTTCTCGAGGGCCAGGTCGACACCGTCGAAGTGATCTACGCGCAATTCGTGAACACGCTCATGCAGACGCCCGTTTGTGTGCCGTTGCTGCCGCTCACGGAAATCAGCGAGATCGTCGCAAAATTGCGCGGCCCGAAACAGGCCGGCGGACCGCTGCAGCACGACGCGCGCGAAATGCTCTTTGAGCCCGACGC
>JANOIK010000022.1:0-3145 GCA_031407585.1 Planctomycetota bacterium
CTCGCGGGCGTCATCCGCCAGCAGAAGCCGCGGTGGCTGTTCGCTCCGTACTGGATCGACGCCCACCCCGACCACACGGCCGCCACGCAACTGGTGGACGACGCCCGCTTCTGGGCGAAGCTGACCAAGACCGACCTCCCCGGCGAGCCGCACCATCCGCAGCGCATTTACAACTACTACTGCATCCACCTGAAGCAGGCGATCCAACCGGCGTTCGTGCTCGACATCAGCGAGCACATCGACGCCAAGATGGCGTCCGTTCGGGCGTATGAGAGCCAGTTCATCACGGGCCGTCCTGAAGCGGGAGAGCCGTTCCTGCAGCAGCTGCGGGACGAGGCGTCGTATTGGGGCAAAACGATCGGCGTGCAGTACGGCGAGCCGTTTACGAGCCGCGAGCCGATTGGGCTGCGGTCGATGGGCGAACTGGTTTAAGAGTTATCGCGCAGAGACGCGGAGAAGATTGCACAAACAGCAAAAGAATGGCTGACCGATGACTTTGGATGGAATTCTACTGGGCCGACGCTTTCTCGAACTCGAGCGACTTGAGTATTCGTGGGCAGTGAGATTCACGGACGGCGTTGTATTCACAGTAGAATGCCTCTGGCGCCTGCTTGAGGATGGCAGGATTTGCGTGACGAACCGCGATGATGGCCACCCGTTCGGCTTACCCGCCCCCGTCGATGCTGTGGATCGTTTGCGTTCGCGGTTGACGAACTGCGAAGTTACGGGCGTCGAATTGCAGTCAGGGACGAATGACCTGCGAATCACGTTTGCTAGCGGACACGTGCTAGAACTCATCCCCGATTCCTGTGGGTATGAGGCGTGGCACGCTTACGCGGACGGTCAGGAACTGCATGCAGTCGGCGGCGGTGGGCTTCACAGTTTGACGACTTCGGGCGACTAGTCGAACTTCGCTCATGCAACCCTTCCGGTTGTGCCGACAATACCGACGACGTGCGCCGTCTTCGGTGCAAGCACTGACTGTGCGGGAGCGCGTCTGACCGCCGTGAAAGGGGGGCTCCTTTCATCGCAAGGTCTTGAAGCCACGTGCTTCGCGGAAAACTCCTCATCCTGAGCCTGGCCCTCGGCTTGCTCGCCAGCGGCGGTTGCAGCCTGATTGTGCCCACCAAGGCGCACAAGCCGGTGATTCGCAACCCGTTCCCGCAGCTGCGCCGCGTGGCCGTCGCTCCGTTTTTCAACCTCAGCGACGAGCCGACCGTCGATGGCCGCCAAGTTTCGCTGGCGTATTTCGCTGAGTTGCAAGCCACGCCCGGGTTCGAAGTCGTGCCGCTGGGCGTCGTCGAAGAAGCAATCATTCAGCACCGCATCGACCTGAACGGCCCGAACGAGGCCCGGCGGCTCGCGCAGATTCTGGGCGTCGACGCGGTCGCGGTGGGCGCCGTCACCGACTTTTCCGAATATTACCCGCCGCGCGTCGGATTGCGCGTCGAGTGGTACGCCGCGAATCCCGGGTTCCATGAAATTCCCGCTGGCTATGGGCTGCCGTGGAACACGCCCGAGGAGGAGTTCATCCCCGACTCGCTGGTGTACGAATCGCAGATGGCGCTGGCGCGCGAGCAGATGACCGCGCTGACGCCGGATTGCGACAGCGCGACGCAAATGCTGCCAACGCCGCCGCCGACGCCAGCGGCAGCGGGCAAAAGCACCGATGGAGACGCGGATGCAGATGCTCCGCCCGCAGAAGCCGCCGCGCAAGCTCGACGCCGCGGTGGCGTGAAGGTCGCGCAAGCCATCGAGGAACTTCCGCAAGGCGCCGCGGCTCCGTTCGACGCTGCCAACGGCGGCGTTGCTGCCGACGCTACAACCGGCTCAATCCTCACCACAGATCCGCAGTGGCTCGGCACGCCTTGCGCAACCGTGCCGCTAGGCGATCGGCCGCCCTGCATTCCCAACGACGGGCCCGTGCTCAGCCACACGCGCATCTACACGGGCAGCGACGCGGACGTCACCGAGGCGCTCGAAGGCTACGTGTATTTCCGCGACGACAATCGCTTCGGCGGGTGGCGATCTTACCTGAGCCGCAGCGACGACTATGTGCGCTTCTGCTGTCACATGCACATCAGCGAAATGCTGTCTGCCCGCGGCGGAAGTCGCAAAACACAAGTCGTGTGGCGCTGGCCCGAAAGCCGATAACGCCACTTAGGAAAGCACGTTTGTCGACGCCGAATCGACAGCCGAGCGACGCATCAAGGACGACCGTGAGCGCACAAGGCCCTCGCCACGGCAGCCCCCCACACAGGAGTTGGCTTCAGAGCGTTTGCTGAGATTCTCGACGACGCTCTTGGACCGACCCTGCCCCGCCACGCTGCCGCAAGGAGGCCTCGTACAGCCGTGAACGACGACATCAACGTGCTCGCCCTGGTCAAAGGTCGCGAACGGTACATCTTCCTCTACGAGGATTCGCAGCGCGCCGAAGCGCTGCGCGTGCTGGGCCGCTTTGCCTCGAACCCCGAGCTCAGCTTCACGTGGTACGACGCCGCGGTGCTGAGCCAGAAAATTCGCAACAGCACCAGCGCCGCCGACCTGCCGGAAATGACCAAGCGCCCGCGCCGCATGAATCTGCCGAAGGAATAGGGCGGAAGGCGCTAGGTACTAGGCGCTAGGTCGGAGACTGGCGACTGCAGAGGCGCAGTGTTGTCTTCCCCGTATTGCCTAGCGCCTAATGCCTAGAGCCTAGCGCCTACCCCCCCATGCAGCGCCACATCGCCAAGTTCTTGCGTTACATGCAGGTGGAGCGCGGGGCCTCGCCGCATACGCTCAAGGGTTACCGCGAGGACTTGGCCGCCGCGGCGGAGTATTTCGCCGACGAGGAGGGCGCCACGCCCGACCCCGCGACCCTCACCGCGGTTGAGCTGCGCGGTCTGCTCTCGGCTCTGCACGAGGCCGGCTTCGCCAAGACGTCGATCGCCCGCAAGCTGGCGTCACTCCGCAGCTTCTACCGCTTCGGCCAACGCGAGGGGTGGGTGAAGTCGAACCCTGCCCGGGCGCTGCGCAACCCGCGCAAGGGCCGGTCGCTGCCGCACTTTCTCAACACCGAGGAAATCGGCAAGCTGCTCGCGGCGCCGCCGGCGAAGTCGGCGCTCGGCCTCCGCGATCGAGCGATCCTCGAAACGCTCTACTCGGC
>JANOIK010000045.1:0-3422 GCA_031407585.1 Planctomycetota bacterium
CGCATGCGGCTCGCCATGCCGTGGCCTGCGTCGCCGTCGATGAGGATCACGCCGCCGGTCATGCCGCGGCGGCTTCCGGGGTAGGCGGCGCCTACGTGGTCGCCGGCGGCGCCGCGGACGCGGACAAAGCCGCCGCGCATCTCGGCGCCCAGAAAGTCGCTCGCCGAACCGAGCACGTCCAGCCGCCCGCCGCGCATGCGCGCCGCGGCGTGGCGTCCCACCGGGCCGTCAACCGTGATGTGCCCCGCCGCCATATCGGCGCCGAGTGCGTGAACCGCTGAAAAGTTCCCCTCGCACCGCCACGCAAGATCGCCCCCGTCGCCGGTGATCGTGAACAGCTCGCCGAGTTCAGCGGCCCGATTGCCGTGGAAGACTTGCGTACGGCGAATCGCGTCGAGCGAAAGCCCGGCGAGCGACGACGGCGTGACGCCGGTCATGTCGACGGCGATGCGATCCGTTCGCGCGTTGGCAAATCGCAGCGGCATGAGAGAGAATGAACTTTGATGTTGGTTCGGTCATTTAGCCCCCGGCGAGTCGCCGGGGGCCAACTCCGGTCAGTTTAGTTGCGAAGGTAAGAAGCGTCGATGGATTCAAAACTCGGAGCCATCGTGCTTTGCGGCGGCGAAAGCTCGCGCATGGGCCGCGACAAGGCGTGGCTGCCATTTGGCGACGAAACACTGCTTGCTCGAACCGTACGGCTCGTCGCCACGACGATCCCGCATCACAACATCGTGATCGTCGCCGGACCGGAGCAAGAGCTTCCGTCGCTGCCGACCGACGTGCGTCTCGTCCGCGACATGGCGCCAGGACGCGGGCCGCTGCCGGCGATGCTTGCCGGTTTGCTCGACCTGCCGGAAACCGTTGACGCGGCGTTCGTCACCGGCTGCGATGCGCCGCTGCTGCTTCCCACCGTGATCGATTGGATGTTTTGGAGACTCTCGCTGGCGCCAGCGGCCGACGCGCCGGATTACTACGATGCCGTCGTGCCGTTCGACGGCGCACACCTCCACCCTCTCTGCGCAACCTACCGCACATCCTGCCGCGTCGGCGTGGCCGCCGCTGCGATGGCCGGCGTCACCTCGCTGCACGGCATCGTCCAAAACGGGATGATACGCGCGCGGCGCGTGTCGCACGATGAGATTCGGCGGATCGATCCCGAGCTCGATTCGCTCGTGAATTGCAACACGCCGGAGGAGTATGAGTGGGCGTTGGATCGTGCGCGTGAAACCTAAGATTCTCCGGCTCCCTCCCCTCGGCGGGGAGGGATGGGGAGGGGGGATGCAGCGTGTACCAGCTTCGCACCCCCTCCCCTCAAGGGGGAGGGGAATGAAGAAATCATTTTATGCGCCGTAATTGGCGAAGCGGATTGAGTAGTGGTCGTCGAACCACTGGCGCACGGCGGGCAGGCGCTCGGCGTCGTACGCCGGCGCGACGGCGAGCGTTCCCCCCGCGGGCGTCGCGCGGATTTCGCCGCCGTCGATGATCGTCTCTCCCGCCTTGAGCACCAGACGCGGCAGCTCGAACATCGCCTGCCGGTCGTCGCTCGGCGAGTAGAACGCCACATCCGCGTCGGCGCCCACGCCGAGGCTCCCCTTCTGTGCGAGGCCGAGCGCGCGGGCCGGGCCGGCGCGCGTGATGATGGCGATCTCCTCGAGCGTGTACTCGCGATCAAGCTCGGCGAGCACCGTGTGCTTGCGCACCGCCGCGGGGCAACGGGCAATCTGCTCGCGGCGGAACTCGCGGTCCATGAGCAGGCGGACAATCTGCGGGTAGGCGAGGAACGAGCCGCCGTTGGGGTGGTCGGTGCTCATCATCACCTGCCACGGGTTCTTCACCAGCAGGTACCACTCGAGCCCGATCGCCCACTGCAGGGCATGGACCACGCTCTTGCGGCGATACGTGATCGGCGTGACGCCGCAGCCGGTCTCGCACTCGACGTCGCAGTTGAACCACCGGCCGCCGTAGAGCCGCTGCAAGAAGTATCCTGCGGCGCCGTCGCCGGTCATCGCCACCGCGTCGCCGAACAGTACTTGGCCGACGTCGACCGTGATGTTCGGATGCGCGTTCACATAGTCCGCCAGAGGCTGCACGCGGCTCGACATCGAAAATTCATCGCCCTCGCCGCCGCCGTAGCTGTGAAACTGAATGTGCGTGAAGTGCGCGCGACGGCCCTCGACGGCCCGCATCGTTTCCAGCGTCGTGCGCCAGTTGCCGGGCATGCCAAGCTGGTTGCAGTGAATGTGAGCCGGGTGCGGCAGGCCGAGCTCGTTGGCCGCGGCGACGATCTCGCGCACAATCTGCCGCGCGGTGACGTTGAACCCCGGCACGGCGTCGTCGAGTCCGTGGCCGTGGGCGCCGACAGAATGCTTCCACGCTTCGACGCCGCCGGGGTTCACGATCTTCGGAGCGTACGCCCGCGCGGCGCCGAGCAGCCACGCGAGAAACATCTTAAGCTGCTCGCGGTCGCCCCGCTCGATGCACCGCATCGCGTATTGGTTGTTTCCCACCAGCACGAAGACACCCTTGTCCAGGCACGGCGTGTCGGCAAGCTCGTGATGCGCGTGCCGAGCGCCGAGCGGCGCGACCGCGGCGTCGAAGGCAGTCGTGTAGCCGAGGCCGGCGTATTTGTAGCCTGTGACGAATGTGCTGGGGACGAGTCCAAGCGTGCCGCTGCGGGTGCGCTCGGTGCGCGGGACGACCCCGGACTCGCGCTCGCCGTCCGCTCCGTAGCCTTCCCCGCCGCGTCGCTGCTCAGGCGTGAGCAGCCGCGCCGCGTTGGCGCCGCCGCTGGCAATGTGGCAATGCATATCGACCCCGCCCGGCATCACGACGAGGCCGCGGGCGTCAATGGTGCGCGTCGGGCGCACCGCTTGCTTACTGGAGGCGACCGGCGCAGCCACGAATTTACCGTCGGCGATCCACAGGTCGCGGACCTCCCCGGCGACCCCGCTCGCGGGGTCGTACACAATTCCGCCGGCGATTTTGGTGAGCGAGTCGGCCATGCCAAGCGAGGCGGCAAGAAAGGTCGAGGGCAAAATGGTATCTTACGAACCCCAGGCAGTCGTCGCCATCGACGACCTTCAGGAGCGCGTCGTGGTCGAAAAGGTTGTTCCCGTGGCAACGCCCACGCCCGCCGAGCGGCGCCTGCGGCGGTCCGCGCTGGTGCTCGCGGGCATCTCTGCCGCGCTGGTGATTGGCTTCATCGTGCTGTCGCGCGCGGTCGTCGGCGGGCGCACCGCGACCATCGATCGGCAATTGCTCATCGCCATGCGCGAGCCGGGCGACCTGAACAACCCCGTCGGCCCGCAGTGGTTCGAGGTCGCTTGCCGCGACGTGACGGCCCTCGGCGGCGGCACGGTCGTGGCGCTGCTCGCCACCACCGCGACCGCCTTCTTCTGGCTCGCCGGGCTGCGGCGGGCGTC
>JANOIK010000057.1:0-1916 GCA_031407585.1 Planctomycetota bacterium
CTCGCGGGCCTGGTGCTGACGGTCGGCATGAGCGTCGACGCGAACGTGCTCATCTACGAGCGCATCCGCGACGAGCTCAAGCGGGGCGCCGCCCTGCGCATGGCGATTCGCAACGGCTTCGATCGGGCGAGCATCACGATCATCGATTCGAACGTGACGAACCTGATCACCGGCATCGTCATCTACAAGATCGCCCCCGACAACGTGAAGGGCTTCGGCATCACGCTCGTGCTCGGCATCGCGATGAGTATTTTCGTCGCCGTGTTCCTCACGCGCATCGCGTTCGACGTGGCGGAGCGCAAGGGCTGGTTCAAGAACCTGCACATGATGGAGTTCATCGGCGAGACGAAGATGGATTTCCTCAGTTGGCGGAAGGCCTGCATCATGGGGTCGCTGCTGGTCATCGGCATCGGAATGTTCGCGGTCGTTTCGCGGAAAGACGATTTGCTGGACATCGACTTCACCGGCGGCAGCTCCGTGCAGTTCGTCCTCAAGGACGACGAGGCGATGAACTACGACGCCGTGTTGGCCGCGCTCACGGAGACGTCGCTCGAGGGCAAGAACCTGTCGCTGGTGAAGCTGGGCGAGGGCAACACGCATTACTCGGTGACCACGATTGACGACAACATCGCGGAGGTCGAGGGAATCGTTGCGGAAACGTTTGCTGGGAAGCTGGAGACGTACGAAGTCGAGGTGACCGCTCCTGAGCCGTTGCCGGCCGAGAGCGCCGGCATGGCGCCGCGAGGCCAGAGCTTGCGGTTTGGCGGAGAGCTGGCCGCGCCGATGTCGCTCGTGGCGTTGCTGCAAGCGGCCCCGGCCAACGAGGCCGCCGCGGAGACTGCCGACGACGCGGCTAAGGCTGGCGAGGACGCCGCCGCCGAGACGGCTCCTGCTGAGGATACGACGCTGGATGCCGACGCCGCGACCGAGGAAGAAGCGGATGCAGACGACGCCGATGCCACGACGGAAGACGCCGCGACCGGAACGCCCGCCGCTGAGGCAGACGGCGAAGCTGCGGACGACGCCGAGACTGCCGAAGACGGCGCGGCCGACACGGAATCCGACAATCCGTTCGCGGCCGGCGGCGTTTCTTCCACCGTGCGCTTCGGCACGCCCGATCGCGTCGCCTCCGACGCCCTCTCGGCGGGCGTGAGCTACGAAACAATCCAGCAGTTGCTCACCGACGCCTTAGACGCGGAAGGCTTCGAAGACGTCGCGTACGAAATCACCAATGAGGAGTACGAGAGCGGCTCGGGACGCAACTTCGTCGAGTGGGACGTCAAGCTGGCTCTGCCCGAGGCCGACGCTCAGCGCGTGCTGGCCCATATCGAAGGCGAACTCGACAACCAGCCGATCTTCCCGCTGTCGAACAAGATTGGCGGCCGCGTGGCGTCGCGGATGGCGACCGACGCGGTGGCCGCGATCATCCTGTGCCTCGCGGGCATCATCGGCTACGTGTGGTTCCGGTTCCACGGCGTCATGTACGGCGTCGCGGCCGTGGTGGCGTTGATCCACGACGTGCTGGTCGCGCTGGGCTTCGTGGCGCTGAGCGCGTACCTGGTGCTTGGCGCCGAGCCGATCGCCAACGCGCTGCTCATCGACAAGTTCCAGGTGAGCCTGACGCTGGTGGCGGCGTTCCTGACGATCATCGGCTACTCGCTGAACGACACGATCGTGATCTTCGACCGCATCCGCGAGGTGAAGGGCAAGAGCCCGCGGCTGACCGCCGAGATGATCAACTTGGCGCTCAACCAGTGCTTCGCCCGAACGTTGCTCACGTCGTTCACGTCGTTGATCTCGGTGACCGTGCTGTACTTCTTCGGCGGGGCCGGCATCCACGCGTTTGCGTTCGCACTGATGATCGGCTTCATCGCGGGCGTGTACAGCACGATCTACATTGCCAATCCCGTGCTGCT
>JANOIK010000077.1:0-17206 GCA_031407585.1 Planctomycetota bacterium
TTCGCGGGCCATTTTGTACTGATCGCGCAGCGCGACCAACGCCGCTTCGCCCCCAGCCGCCTTGGCCTCGCGCTCGAGGACCTTCAGCTCGTCCTCAGAAACGATCGGGCACGGCAGCGACGGCGTCCAACTATCGCTCCCCGGCAGATTCGCCCGATGCCACTGCGCCCGAATGTGGTGCAGCTCGCCGAGCAGCCCGCGGTTGATCTGGTCGACCGCGTTGTCGTACAGAATGCTGTAGTGCCGTTGGTGACCGACCGCGACGATGATCGGGTTGCCGTCCGCGTCTTTGCTCTCCGCGGCGAGCCGGCCCATCTCCTTGCACCGCGCGATGGTCTGGGCCATCAGCTTCTCGCACAGCACGTGCTTGCCGGCGCGCATCGCCTTGAACGCCGCGACGTCATGCAGCCACAGCGGCAGGGCGATGATCACGGCCTCGACGTTGTCGTCGTCGATCAGGTCCTCGTACTTGTTGCCGTAAACCTTCACCGTCTTGCGAGCTTCATCCTCGCTCTTCCATCCGTAGACGCTCATCAATCCCGGGCGCGCCGCGGGATTGTTCGCGTCGCCGTAGAACGCCCGGTACTGGTTGTACGGCCGGATGTCGGCGATCGCGACGACCTCGATGTAGTCGGGATTCAGGGCCCCGATGAGCACGCCGCCCTCGTCGCCCGTGCCGATGATGCCGACGCGCAGCGGCCGTTCGACGCTGGCGCCGTAGCCGAAGTACATGGCGCCGAGCCCGCCGCCGCCCGCGACCGCGGCCGCGACGGTGCCGGCGAGAAAGTCGCGCCGCGTCGTGCCGACGGTCTCGTAGAAATTCTGCTTACCGATAACCCGCTGCTCGGGGGTGGGATTCATAGCTCAGCTGCGCTCCGCTGTCGTTTGGCCGATTGCCGCGCGTCGTTTGCCGAAGAGCGCGCGAAGAAAAAAGTCGAGTCCGAACCATCGCCCCGCGCCCGCGGCGAACACCACGAGCAGGGCCGCGATTTCGACGATTTGGTAGTAAGGCGGCGTGACGCCCGCGACCCACGGCGGCTGCGAGGCGACCACCGTCGTGAGAAACGCAATGCCCCCGAGCGCCGCCAGCCGCGTGAACAGGCCCAGGATCAAGCACGCCCCCACGCCGATGATGAGGCACGTCACCGCAACGTCCATCTGGTGCAACTTCGCGGCTTTCGGTTCGGCGAGCGCCGTGCTCGCCGCATCGAGGGTCTGTGCGTTCGTCGCCTGCTCCGGCGTCAGCAAGCCGCGCAGGTCGCGCACGAGGCCGTCATCCAGCGCCGCGACTTGCCCGACCCAGCCCGAGCTGCCGGCCGTCGTCTCGGCGCGCTTCTCGGTGATTCGCGCCGTCTCGAACGGAACGGCTCCCGCCGCGGCGGCCTCATCCGCCGCCTCCCATTTGCCAAGCATCCACAATTGGTGCTGCCAATCCGCGAAGGAGTTTTCCTCGCCCGCCAGATAATCGGCAAGCTGCTGCTTCCGCGTCGCGTACACCGCGTCCGCCGCGGCCTTCTGTTCGTCGGCCAATCCGGCCACGCCCTTGAACGCCGCAACCGTCGCCTGCCAGTCCTTGTCGATCTGCACCGCCCAGTCGTAGTAAGGGGCGCCCGGCGGAAACTCGATCGGGAGCGCCGCCTTCGCCTTCTCGGCCGCGGCCCGCCGCTTCGTGTAATCGTCGAGCCACTTCTTGCGAGCGGCGACCTCGTCCTTCGTCGTGCTCCCCACCTCCCGCGGCACAGCCAGCGTCCGTTCCCAATCGTGCTGCGTCGGCAAATCCTGCCGATACCAAGCCGCCCACGGCCCGACGGCCCCACGGCGAAATCCCTCCGAAGAAAATGCGACGCGCGTCTCCCCCGTCGCCGGGTTGTACGCCAGCTTCTTCGTGCCCTCGCTGTAAAAATGCCAGCCAATCGCCACGCGCAGCAGCACGAGCGCGAGAATCGAACCCCATCCCCAGCGGCGAACGAAATAAACAACGGTGCGATTGGGTTCGTTCACAATGATCCGCCTGAGGTCGGAAGCTGCCGTCGCCGAGATGGAAAGGTCGCCGAAATCGAAGGTAATCGAGGAGTCGTCGCCCGGGCGTTCCCGTAATGGCGACGAATCGCTATTTTACGGCAAGAACCCCCGACTCTCTAGGGCCGCAGCAGCTCGCTGTCCATGGATTGGGGGTGCCATGCCCACGTCCGCGTGGGCATGCCGAATCTCCGCCGAACATGGCCACGTCGGCGGACCTCCGTGGCCATGGCACCCGCGTGACCTTCTACACTCAATAAGCATGCGAATTGTCCTCTGTTACCCGGTTGAGCCCAAACACATCGCGCGAATCCACGCCGCGTGGCCGGAGGCCGAGATTGTCGATGCCGGCCAGGAGCGCGTCGCCGAGGAGTTGCCGACCGCCGACATTTTCTGCGGCCACCCCAAAGTTCCGGTTCCCTGGGACGAAACCGTTCGCCGCGGCCGCCTCCAGTGGATCCAATCCTCGGCCGCGGGCCTCGACCATTGCTTGGTCCCCAGCGTCATCGGCTCAGAAATCCCCGTGACGAGCGCGTCGGGGGTCCTCTCCCGCCAGGTCGCCGACCAAACGCTCGCGCTGCTCGCGGGCGTGCTCCGCAGCCTGCCGACGTTCTTCCAGCAGCAACGAAACCGCGACTTCACCCGCCGCCCCACGCGCGACCTGCACGGCGCCCGCATCGGCTTGGTCGGCCTTGGGGGAAACGGCCGCCGGCTGGCACGCGTCCTCAAGGTGTTCGAAACCACGATCCTCGCCACCGACTGGTTCCCCGAACAAAAGCACCCGTGCGTCGACGAGGTCCACCCCGCCGACGCCCTCGACGACCTGATTCCGAACCTTGACATCCTGATTCTCACGGCCCCGCTCAACTCCCACACTCGCGGCATGATCGACGCCCGCCGCCTGCGCCTGCTTCCTAAAGACGCCGTGCTCATCAACGTCGCCCGCGGCCCGCTCGTGGTCGAGCGCGACCTCTGCGACGTCCTCGAATCCGGCCACCTCTGGGGCGCGGGCGTCGACGTCACCGAAGTCGAGCCCCTCGCCCCCAATAGCCCGTTGTGGGACGCGCGCAACACGATCGTCACCCCGCACGTCGGCGGCCAACGCAAAAGCCGCATCGACGACATGACCGACCTCTTCTGCGACAACCTCCGCCGCTTCCGCGCCGGCCAGCCGCTCATCAACCTCGTCGATAAATCGCTCGGCTTCCCCGTCCGCGGCGCGATCCTCTTCGAACCCTAACGGCTCTTTGTTTTCATGGTTCCTCCGGTCCCCTCCCCCTCCGAGGGGAGGGCTAGGGAGGGGGGAGGCGCAGGTACACGCCCCGCAATTGTCCATTCCTGCTCTCTGTGAAAAACATCCGATCCTAACACCCTGCAGCCCCCAAACGCGGCATTCCCCGCCATTTTCGCGGCCTTCCGATCTAGACGCTCCCGTTTCCCACTGAGTAAAATCAACCGTAGCACCACCGGCTAGCGTCCCCGCACGCCAGCCACCCCGCGTCGCGACAGGCGCGAGAAGGTCCCCCGCCAAGGAAGACGGGCCTCCGACTCGCCCAGACAGAAACCCTGTCGCCACCGCCTCCTCGAGCCCCACCACAGGAATGAATCCCTCCACCACGATCCTGCAAGGAACGCGCACGATCACCTTCGACGGCCAAGAGGCCAATCGCTGTCCCACCGATCTTTACGATCGGTACGAACAGCTCCTCGAAGGCCAGCACCTCGGCTGGACCGAGCACCTGCGGTTCCGGCGCCTGCTGGGCACCGGCGGCCAGGGCGTCGTTTACTTGAGCGATCGTCGCGGCTGCGACAATTTCACGCTGCCGGTCGCACTCAAGGTCTTCTCGCCCGAGCGTTTCTCCAGCCAACAGGCCTACGACCAAGCGATGAACCGCATCGCCAACGTGGCGTGCGCCGTCGCCCAGATCCAGCACGACTCGCTGCTCGACGTCCAGAATTTCATCGAGCGCAACCGCATCCGCATCATGGAGATGGAGTGGGTCGACGGCTACGACCTCGACCGCCTGCTCACCCCCGCGATGCTCGCCCGCGTCCAACAGCGCGTGAGCAACCGCCGCTGGGAGTACATCAACAACGTCATCGTCACCGCCGGCCCCGTGCGCCCGCGGCTCAAGCCGGGCATCGCCGCGTCGATCGTCCGCCAGTGCCTCTCGGCCCTCGCCGCGCTGCATCGCGAAGACATCATCCACGGCGATCTCAAGCCGGCGAACATCATGGTCAAGCGCACCGGCAATGCGAAGCTGATCGACATCGGCTCGGCGCTCCAGCTCAACAACATGCCGGAGCAGCGCACCTGCACCCCGCAGTACGCCGCCCCGGAGATGCTGGAGCGCAACGAGTTCACGCCCCGCAGCGACCTCGCGAGTCTCGGCTACGTGTTCATCGAAATGCTCGCCGGCCGCCCCCTGTTCGCGGGCCTCAACAGCCTGGGCGAGCTGCTGGAAGCCAAGTGGACGCTCCCGCAACGCCTGGAGCGCATCCTGCCGGACGACGTGGCCGACAGCGACCTGCTGATGACCCTCTGCCGCCGCCTCACGGCGCCGGACCCGCTGCTCCGCTACGGCAGCGCCGAAGACGCCAACACGGGCCCCGACGGCCTCGCCGACTTCCAGCGCAGCCTCGTCATCGGCGACCTCGCCAGCGAATACGACAACGAGCTGCGCGTCTGGCTCGAAGAGCTGGACTGACAAAAAGCCGCGACCGGTGGTCGCGTCTTTATCCCCCTCCCTGGAAGGAAGGGGCTAGGGGAGGGATTCCCGACCGTCGCCATTGAATCGAGCGCGACCAGTCACAGGCGTCCCCGGCGCGTCCGCACTCGAAATCCCAACGGGATTCATTCAGGCTAGGGTAGGTGCACAGCGACCAACGCTAGGTTGTCTTACCCAATCTCCCACCGCTCAGGCGGCCCGTACGGCGTGACCCCTTGAAGTCGCCGCCTGTAGAATCGCAGTCGTGTCGGCGTCTTCCAGTAGAAACCGGTATCCCTGCCCCGCCAAAAGCTCGAGGCACGCGTTGCGGTCGCGCTCCGAAAGCACCTGATGCTCGTAGCGGATGATGCGCGGGCGCACTTTTGCGAAGTCGATCGAGCGGATGATCTCGTAGTCCCAGCCCTCGGCGTCGATCTGCAATAGGTCGATCGTTCGCGGCGCCCCCGCGCGATCCAGCAGCGTCGCGAGCGTCCAGCACGGAACCCGCGCAGCTTGAACCTCGGCCTTCCGCTCGCCCGGCTTCCGCACCCGGTGCTTGGCAAAGCTCGCGCACACGTCTCCGTTCGCCCGGCTGTACAGTGTCAGCTCGCCGTCCTGCGGCCCAATGGCCACGTTTAGAAACTGCAGTCCGTCTTGCCCCGCGTAGTTCGCCCGCAGCCGGTCGAAGACGCTTGCCTGCGGCTCCACCAGCACGCCGCGCCAATGATGGCGGCGAACCAAGTCGTACAGCGGGTCGCCCGTCACCCCGTCGAACGCCCCGATCTGGACAAAGAAAAACTCGCGATGCGGAATCGCCAGCTCCGCCACGACCATGGCGAGCGCGTTGGTCACTTCGAGCTCGGGCCGCTCACGGAGAAAGCGCGGCTTGCCGCGCCGCCGCGTCGTCGAGTTGGAGCGCAAACGACCCGTGTGCCAAAGATTCTTGATCTGACGCAGCATGCTCGCGTCCCCTCGACGAAAGTCAAAAGCAGACGACTGCTCGGACCCGGGCAACGACGGCGCCGCACACGACCCGGCAGCGAGAGAAAAGAACCACCCGATGCCATTCATCGTCCCACGGCGCCTTGTGCCACCAACAGAAACCGGCAAACCTCGACGCCGCATCCGAGCGTGGCGCCCAAAATGCAGCTAGCAAAGCCTCCAGAAAGTCCATGGGGCGACGGACCACCGTCTACAATCCACGGCATGGATGACTTCCGCGACCTCGCCCGCGACCCAAAACACCGCCGGCGGTTTGAAAAACTTCTCCACCTTGCCGCAAAACGGCGCGTCTCACAAAAAAAAGAGGCTGGAGCCAATTCTGGCTCCAGCCTCTTCGTGTTCGCGCCGCCGCGCTTTAAGGATGATAAACCACGTTGATCACGCTGCCCGGAGAGTTCGTGATCGCCGGCCGCTTGCCGCGCCACACATCCCCGGAGTTCACCCGGTTGTTGCTTCCATTCTGAATCCAAATGCTGTCGACGGGGCAATCGCTGATCGTGACTCTCGTAATTGTGATGCCCGTGCTGTTGAGGATGAACACGCCGCGGGATGACTGCCAAATGTTGGCGTAACTTACCGTGGCGCCGCTGCAATTGTTCGCAAACCGCAGCCCCGCGTAGGTCGTGCCTTTGCCGCAGTTGTCGGCCGTCACCGTGCCGATCCTGCCATTGTTGCCATTATTGATGAGTACGGCGCACCCGCCCAGACTCGAACCGCGCACCCCGTCGATGTCGTAGTTGTCGATGCTATACGTTTCGAGGCCCTGCTTGTCGCCGCTGGCCATCTCCTGAATCGTGACGTTGCGCACGTACAGACCCGAAGTGCGCGTGCTGCCTTCGGAATCCACGCGGATTGCCACCGCCGGCCGGCTGGCATTGTTAAAGTCGAGCGTGCAATTGGTAATGCTCGGGCTGGCGCAACTGCTCAGACGGATTCCATACGCGGGATCGCCGGTCATCTTCAATCCGTCGATCCGGATGCCGCCGGATTTGTAGCCGTAGATTGCCGGGACGCTCGTATTGGCCGTCATGAACGACGAAGTCAGGTAGTTGAACGACGTGTTAAAGCGCAATCGCACTTGCTTGGTAACCGTGCCGTTAACCCGCACGTTCATGACGCGGTCCCCCGTGCCGGCCGCGTTTTGCAGCGCATCGGCATAGTCGGTTCCTGAGTAGGTTTGCGTGCCATCGACCCTGACGATGAAGTTGCTGCCGCTCTTGGTCACTTCAGCCGTCGCGCCGAGGGCGTCGCCGCCGAATGCGAGCATGACCGACAACGAGACCAGGGGCAACAAGGCAAATCGGAAGCAAAGAGCTAATCGGCGGTACATAGAATCCCCTTGCCAGACGAGATGTCCACCAGACCGCGTCAGACCGCCTGCGCGTTCTGGGTGGAAGACAATGGAGCGAACGGAGAAGAGAATTGAGAACAGCGGAACGGCGCCTCTTCCGTGCTCGCTGCCGAAAATTGTCGCCGTATGTCAATAGTTGCTTTGACGCGGCTGGGTAGGATCATAACTTCGCCGCGCAGAACTACAAGAACTCCTGCGGGAAAAAAACGGAGGAAACACTCCGCCAACCCCGACGCCTACTCGCCAACCTTCATCCAGTTCCCCTCGAAGACTGGCAGACGCCATATCCCCCCGGCCGATGTTTCCGCACCCCGCGCGGATTGACCTGATGGGCGACTTCGACGACCTCGCCCGCGACCCGAAGCATCACCACCGCTTCGAGCGCCTCCTCCACCTCGCCTACAGCGCGGCGACGCGAGCTCGTCGCCGAGCGCCTCTCCCCCTCGATCCTCTGGTCCTTCCCCTCAATGGGGATGGGACCAACCGTGCACAGGCGACCCAGTGTCTCCTGAGCGCAGGGCGGTAGCCTTCGCGCAGCGATCGGAGAGGGGTGAGGCCCCACCGCCGATGACGCGATTCGTTGCGTCCCCAAGGCCCGCACCCCGCTCGAAGTCCACATCCGCGGCTGCCTGCCCCAGCGCCGCAAGCCCGCAGTCCCTTCGCTATCCAACGCGCGAATAAAAACGACACACAATATTGCATTTCGTGAAACGCCCCGGCAGAATTACCCTGGTCGCGCGTTTCGGCCGGGACAGGCGGCGTAGGTCTCGCGGCAGTTGCGCAGCCTGGCCGCCAGGGTTCATTCATTGCGGGTCGTTCCTTTGCCTTCTTGATATTCGAGACGCACTCCTATGACCACCACCTCTTCGCTTGGCGCCCAAACATGGGCCGCCGCTGTGCTCGTCGCCATCACGCCCGCGCTGATCGATCCTGTCCGCGGCGCCGAATACACCTTCAAGACCATCGTCGAGCAGGGACCCAATCTGACCTTCGGAACATTAGGCTCCGGACATCGACAGCTCAATGACGCTGGTGAAGTGGTCTATCAGGCGATGAATCAATTCCAGCATGTTGTGGCGAAGAGCGGCGGCGGCGCCACAACCACGATCGGGGGGCCGCCCGCCTTCTTCGGCATCAACTCGGGCTATGGCAACGGAGCCGTTGCCGACAATGGCTCGGCCGTCTTTACCGGAACCATCACGGGAAGCCAAGGCGGCACGTATAATGGCATCTTCGTCGGCAGCGGGGGAGGCGCTTCATCCGTAATCCTCTCGGAGTCCAATCCCAACACCGACCTGCCGGAGTGGCTGTTTCACGCCGCTTCGACGAGTCCCTCGGGGTTGATTGGCTTTCTCGGCTCCCGGTACGACTTTCCCGGTCCAGATCCTGACGCGACTGGCTATTACCTGATGGATGGCTCGACGGTCATCACGCTGGCCGAGAACGGCGGGGCGTTCACATCAGTCGGTGGCCTGGCGCCCATCATCAACGACGCCGGCCAGGTCGCGTTTCTCATGGGCGTACCAAACGGCACGGGCAGTCCCTATTCCATTCTCCGTTACCAAAACGGCGCCCTGACGACCATCAAGTCGGACTTTAACGGCGGCCAGGAGCTCTGGATGAACAGCTCGGGCGACGTGGTTTACGCCGACGCGACGCACGTGTATCGCTACGCCAGCGGCGTGACCACGACAATCGCCGACACGGACGACGGTTTCAACGCCCTCATGAAATCCGGCAACGCCGATGTGTTCATCAACGACGCAGGCGATGTGGCCTTCTGGGGCAACGTTACCGAGTTCAACGGGAACCCGGTGACCTGGCAGGGCATTTACACGGGCCCCGACATTGTTAACGATCGCGTGCTCGTCTACGGCGACGCGCTCTTGGGTCACGTGGTCGCCGGGACCGAGCTGCTGGGGCTGAACAACGCCGGGCAACTGCTGTTCAGCGTCGAAGGTCAAAGCCCCGACGTCTGGCGCGCGCTTGTCGTCGCCACCCCGATCGCGGCCGCCGACTTCGAGGAAGACGGGGACGTCGACGGCGACGATCTCGACAATTGGCGCTTAGGATACGGAGGCGGCGCCACGCACATGCAGGGCGACGCCGACGATGACGGCGACGCCGACGGCGACGACCTGCTCATCTGGCAGCGCCAACTGAGCGTGCCCCCGCCAATCACGCCAGTCCCCGAACCGTCGACCATCGGTCTGGCCCTCACGTGCGTGCTCTGCGTCCGCGTGCGTCGCAATTCCCCCTCCCTCGAAGGGAGGGGCTAGGGGAGGGATTCCCGGCCGTTACCGCGCGCGGGTTCAACGACTTCATTAAGGCGGATAGCAGTTACTTGGCGAACTTGTCCACCGGCATGGCGAGAGGCCACGCGAGACTTCACGCGAGCGGCTGCCGATTATAATCCACGGAATGGACGACTTCCGCGAACTCGCGCGCGATCCGAAGCATCGCCGCCGGTTCGAGCGCATGCTCTACCTCGCCGCACAGCGCGGCGACGCCGATCTGGTCGCCGAGCGCCTTTCCTGGGGCATCGACCCCAACTGCACGTTCGCGAAGAGCCGCACCCCGCTGATCGCCAATGTCCGCGAGTCCTGCCCCAGTGCCGCGACCGTTCGCGCGCTGCTCGCCGCCGACGCCGACCCGTCGCCCGCGGACGAAACGGGCCTCACCGCGCTGGACTACGCCCGCCGCAAGCTCATCTCCTTCCGGTCCCCTCCCCTCGACGGGGAGGGCCAGGGAGGGGTGAGGAGCCACGGACGATTTTCAACGGAAGGAGCCGCGCCGCGCAAGTCCCCGTCGCTCGACGAAAACAACCAAGTCCAACTCGGCCCCGAAGAGCAGCAAGACCTCGACCAATCGTGCGAAGAGCTGCGCCAGAGCGGCTCATCCCCCGAACACGTCCGCGAGTACCGCCGCGTCTACCTCAAAGAACGCCTCCGCGCCGCCGGCCGCGTGTTTAACGATCCTGAGCAGTTCGAAGAGGTCGTCGCGATTCTCGACGCGGTGGACGGACCAGCCTGACCTCCGGTCTCCTCCCCTTGATGGGGATGCTGCAGATGCGAAGGGGCCCTGGCGGGGCCGAGTCGTGTTGGCGAGGCGCGCAAGCTCCTGGCGTGCGTCGAACGAATCCTTCGGAAGCCCCGTAGGGGCGCACAGCGGAGCGCCGACCCCGATAATGCAAGTGCGAAAGTACGCGACTTTTGCGGTCGATTCATCGCCCTCGCCTTTGACGATGAGGCCGTAGCATACTACGCAACCACTTCGCGCCCACCTCGCATCGCCAAGGCCCACTGCCGGCACTCCCTATCACCGCGTCTCAATCCACTGCAAGATCTTGACGCCGTTAATCCGCGTCCCGCGATAGAGCTGGAACACCTCTTGTGGCTTCATTGCTCGATTGAAGACGCGCACATCGTCAATCCGGCCGGTCAGATCGACGTTCGTCGCGGCGTTACCATGCGAAGCGATCCGCGTGTTCGCCCCCTGTCCCGCGTAGGAGACTGCTCCGCTGGCGGCCGTCGACGCCCCCTCGACGCCGTCGATGTACAGCTTGAGCGTGCTGCCCGAATCCAACACGGCGGCGAAGTGATGCCAACCGGTGTTCAGCACGGTCCGGCTGGCCGTGGCCGTCGGATACGTCGACCCGTTGTAGTAGGATACGGCGGCGCCGCTCGAACCGGCGTTGAGCCGCAACCAAAAGCAGTTGCCGAGCGAAATCACCTCGGCGCCCGACGAGTCGGCGGCGTCGAGCCGCACCCATGCCGCAGCGCTGACGCTCGAGGACCTTTCGTAAAGACCCGTGACCTGCATGTAGTTGGCGCCGTTAAAAGCAACGGCTGTCCCCTGCGACGTGGCCCCGTTCGCCGAGACGTTGAGCGTTGGGCTGCCGGAAAACGCGCCGTCCTGGCCACGGCCCGTCGAATCGTTCGCCGTCGTTCCAGACGTTTCGTCGAGCTTGTACCACGCCATCAGCCCGTAGATCTGGTAAACCTCCCACGGCGACAGCTTGCGGTTGTAGACGCGAAAGTCGTCCAGCCCGCCCGCCATCCGTTCCGTCGCGCCCGTCCGCGTGCCTAGCGAGAGTTGCGCGGCGGACTGAGCGGCCAGATTCGTGGAGGACGTTCCGCTAATGTCGAGGACGCCGTTAATGTAGACGGAATAACTCTCGTCGGCTGCATCGAACATGGCTGCGAGGTGATACCACGATCCAGACGTCGTCTGCGCGCCAACCGTTTTGAATCCCCCGACGTTTCCGTCGGCGCACAGATCGAACCGAATGATTCCATCCGGGTCCTGCCATGCTTCCCAGTCGGTGCTGAGCCCAAAGTGCCGCTGGCGAGACGCCGGCGCGCCATTGCTGCGAAACCAGTAGGCAACCGTTCCCACCGAGGGCGGCGCGAAGCTGTTGCTCGTGATGGCGTCGTCGGTCGTGCCGTTGAAATCCAACGCGTTACTGTAAATGCCGCTGATCCAATCCGGCGACCCGCCGTTGAACGCCGCGTTGCTCGCGGTCCCCGAGGAATCGGCCAGCGTCGCGCCCGATCCCTCGTTAAGCGCCCAATGGCCGACCAGCCCATAGATCTCGCTGACTTCCTCGGCAACCAGCGCTCGATTGTAGAGCCGCACATCCTGCAGGCTGCCGTCCAGGTATTGATCGGACCCCTCCAGCGAGGCGGCCAGCGTGAGGTTCCCCGCACCGGCGGTAACCATAAACGCGTTGCTCGCCGATGAGTCCAACTGCCCGTCGATGTAGACCTTGAACGTCGAGCCGTCGTACGTGCCGACGACGTGCTTCCACCTGCCTCTGGGCAGCGTCGTCGTCGTGATGTGCGTTTGCAGGCCGGCGGCCGACCGACCCGAAAGCCGCACCTGCCCGGTTCCGCTGATCGCCAACTGGCACGAGTCGGTGGTGCTGCCATTCTGCAACATCGCCGCCAAGTTAAGATACGCGTCGAGTTTGACCCAGGTGGCAATGCTAAAGCCATCTGCAAAGGAATAGACCGTGGCAACGGCGCCGTTGACGTAGTCGTTGGATCCGTCGAACGACGCCGCATACTGACCCGCGCCAGGATACGGTCCGGCTTGTCCAATTGACGGGCCGTTGGTGTGGGCGCCGTTGAGGGCATTGCCCGAGCTGTCGGCGGCCGTCGTGCCGCTGGTCTCGGCGAGCTTCCAATGGCCGACCAGACCGTAGAGGCCGGCAATCTCGCTCCGCGTCAAAGCCCAGCTATAGACGCGCACATCGTCCACGGCGCCGTCGAGATCGTACGACGCGAGCGCATTGCCGTGCTGGCCCACCCGCGTGTTCGTCCCTAATCCGCTCCAGGAAAGCGACGTCGTCGTGCTCGTGGTGGCCACGTTCACGCCGTCGATCCACAGCTTCAAACTATTTGCCGCGTCGTCGAACGTGACGGCAAAATGATGCCAACCGCGGCCGACGTAGCTCGACGTCCCCGTGACCGTCGTCCAGGTCGAACCGCCCGCATAAAAGATCCCCCGGGGCGCATTGCTTCCGCCGCCCTCGTGGAGGCGCAGAACCACGTAGTCGCCCAGACTCACGCCCTCGGCGCCGCTGGAGTCGGGGGCGTCGATGCGCGCCCAACAGGCGACGGTAAAATTCGTCGGGGCGTCGAGCAAGCTGTTCACCTCGATCTTGGTCGATCCATTGAAATCGAATCCGTTGTGCCTCCGAGCCGTGATCCAACTAGCCGTCCCCGTCACCGTGCCGTCGCGATTGTACGCCGAGCTGTCGTCCGCGGCCGTTCCGCTCGACTCGTTAAGCTTCCAATGCAGCAACAGCGGATTGACCGACGCCCAGGTTAGCGCGTTTTGCAGGATCGTCCGACCGTTGGCATTGAGCGCGGCAAAGTCGAATGTGCCGCCGCCGAAAGGCAAGCGAACCCGCCGCGCAATTGCCGTGTTATTGCTGACCAGCGTGTTGGCAAGCGTTCCGCCTGGCTCGACAACTGCGAGGGTATTGCTGGCGGCGCCGTTGGTGGCCAACGCCTGCAAGCCCGAGGCCATTGTCCCCGACATATGAATTCGTTGCTGGCTCGAACTGAAAATCGTCAGCGCACCCATGCTGAACGAGCTCGTGATGGGATGCGAGTTGACGGTGATCGTGACGGTCGTCGACGAGGCCGTTGCGCCGTCGCTCGTTGAGAAACCGAACTCGGCGTCGAGCCCTTGATCTTCGACGATGACGCCCTTGGTCGCGGTGCGCAGCTTGGTGCTAACGTCGCCCGGCGCCACCTCCTCGTTCACGTAAACGACGTCGGCCGCGGCGACGGCCGCATCATAAGTGGCTTGCGTAGCGCCGTCCCACAACGTGGTCACGACATGGCCCCACGCCTCCAGCTGGGTTTTCTTGAGCGATTCCTGAGCAGTGAGCGAGCCATTATTGTTCGTGACAAGCACGACGGTCAGTGCGCAGCAGGGTGCGGCCGCGAACGCCGCCGCAAATGCCGTGAGAAGGGCCGAGAATAGCTTTCGACATCGCATCGGGAAACCGTTCTGTCGTGTGCGCAATCGCAGACCTTCGACGCACCGTTGGGCGCTCCAGGAGGCGATTCGGGGCTAAAGACCACGCCTGCAGCACGTCGCACTGCGAGATCAGTCCTACCAGGCGGCCGCTATCATCTCCGCCACGCGACGCACGGCGCACCCGGTCGGCGACGTTGCGAATCGGTTCGCTTGCCTTGACTGCCAACAGGTCCGTCGGCATGTGCCGCGCGACGCGGTCCGCCAATAGCCGGGCGAGTGCCCACTCCAGAAGCTTAGTTCGAACTGCCGGCTATTCGGGGAGACTCGGCCGTCGATCGCGGGGAAATGCCCCGCGATCCGAGTCCACGAAGCGGCTAATCCTGCAGCGTCTATGGCCGCGCTGGCATTTTCGCGAATTCCGGCATAAACGGCCCTCATGACCGGCTAATCCGCTGCCGCTCAATTGGCCTGACGCGGCGCGCTTCGGCGGGCAAAGTGCAAAAAAAAGTGGAGTAGAGTCAGAACGATTTAGTGAGTGGCGCGCAATGCTCAAACCCCTCATCGTTTCCAGAATCTCGCCGCAGCGGCACTCGCATTCCTTCGTTCGAGAAAAGTGGATAGGACATATATATACCATTCGCTGACTTGGCCTTCCAAAGTTTCCTCACTGGGCGCCGAAAGCTCGCTAAAATGCCGCCACGAGACTTGCCCTCATCATCGCCGCCGTCCCGCTGTTCCTCATAGGATTCTGTCCACTTCGCCAGTCATATTCCTCTGCCCTAACCGGCACGAACTATTTCCGAAAATCTCGCTCCGAAGTGCTAGGAATTGTGCCAACACATCTGGGAAAATACACGCGTGGCTTTGCTCGCTCGCGACGCCGTTAACCTTTCGAGCTACCTATTTCACCGCGGATTACACGGATTTCACGGATGAGAGGCGAGAATCTCATGGACTCGACTTCTTTCTCATCCGCGAAATCCGTGTAATCCGCGGTCGATCGAATGGGCGCCAATGTTAACGGCGTCGGGTGGCAGACGACACGCGCAGCGCCACGACTAACTCACGACCACCAACCCATGCCCACCAACCCATGCCCACTACCCTCCCCCCAACCCCCTGCTCCCCCTCCGACCTTGGCGTCCCTGGCGTCCTTGGCGGTTCCTCCCCTCCCCCAGACCGGACAAAAAGCCGCCCAAAGCGGACACTATCGAGCTAAAAGCGGACAGAATACGGCCCAAAGCGGACACATCATTCCCCCGACCAATCACAGAAAACCCTTGTTTTCACGACTGCGAGCCCAGAAATCGCCCCATACTGTCCACGAAAACCGAAAAACGAATGCTTCCGCCGCGGACAAATGAAATCGTCGGAACCCCCAAACCCCCTAGTTTAAAACCGCAGACAGTCCAAACCATTGACGCCTGTTTCCCGCCGTGCCAATCTGTTCACGATAGCCCTGCCTTCAACGCCCGCCTTTGCCTGCCTTCCGCTGACCCACTTGTGAGGGACTCACGATGACTGCCCACCTCCTGGCCATGACCTTGGCCCTCGCTTCCCAAGTCGGCGGCCGTTACGGCGACGCCGCCCCAACCGGTACGGATTCGACGGCCGATTCGACCCCCGCAGCCAGCGACGCCGGATCGGAAACGGCCGCCGCCGACGACTCCCCCGGCCTCAGCACGATCACCCTGCCCGGATCGCCCGCCCCGACGCTCGGCGACGAGCCCGCGTCCGGTGAGCCCGCGGTCGCCGCGCCGCCGGCTGCCGCTCCCACGACTGAACCCGCCACCGGTGGACTCACACCCGAGGAAGCCGAAGCCGCCGCGGTCTTTTCCGCTCCAGCGACCGCCAGTGGCGCGGCCGCACCAACCACAACGGGTGCAGCAACCGAAGGCGCAGCGACTCAACCGCCAGCCGCCGCCGCAGAGTCTTCGATTCTCACCACCGGCCCGAAGCCCGCGGAGCTGATGCGCCAGTTGGCGACCGTCCCGCAAACCGGCCAACTTCCCGGGGTCGCGCTCTCGCTGGGCGAAGCCATGCAGGGCGCCGCGAACCGCGTCGCTCAGACTGAGCGCATCAAGGCGTACTGGGATCTCTCGGCCGCCGTCACGCAGTATTATCTAGCGATGCGGGAGTCGCTGCAGTTGGCCGCGCTTCGCCAGGGCATCGCGAAGCCCGCCGTTGCCGAGTGGGACGCGGCCGCCGCCGATCTCGCCAAGCGCGTCGAGGCAACCCGCCAAGGCGCCACGGCCGCGCAGCTCCGCTTGCACCGCCTGATGGGCGCCGCGGCGAGCGCCACCCTCCCGCTGCCCGCCGATGTCCCGCACTGCGGCCGGTACAACACGCGGTACGACGAAATCTTCACCACTCACCTGGATCAGGGGGCTCGCCAGCTCAACACGCTGATTCCGCTGCTCCACGCCGAGCTCGCCACCCAAATGCGGCAGGTGGCCGACGTCGATGCGTGGCTCGACCACGTGAGCGAAACGCGGCTGCCGGAGAACGACGGCGTCGGCCTGTTACGCTCGTTCCAGCTGGCCGCGCTGCTGCGGCGCGAGTTCGTCGAGTCGGCCCGCCAGTACAATCACCACATTGCCGCGTATTCGGAGCTGGCCGCGCCCGAGCAGATCGGCCCCGAACGGCTCGTCGCGATGCTGATCCGCGTCTCGAACCCCGCGTCGGCCGCAACGTCCGCCGGCGGCGCGGTGGACGACGGGGCGTCGGGCGTCGAGCCCGCGACCGCGACCGAGCCCGTCGAAGAACCGCCGCAAGACGAGCCGAGCGCAAGCCGCAACAACGGCCTGCGACGAACCTTCGCCCGCCGCCCGTTCGAGCGTCTCCGCAATCGGGAGCATTCAATCCTAATTCGCCCGTTACGCGGCCTGCTTGGACGCAAACGTACCCCCACGGAGCAGCCCTAGCCGGAGGCTTACGGCCTCCGGGCGGCGCTACCATGTCGATCGTCACTCTCAACGCCGTCGATGTTGCAGCGAATAAGGCCACGGAGATCCTGTTTCCGATCGCCCAGCCCTTCCACATCGGTTCGCTGCTCGTCGACCCGCCGATCCTACAAGCCCCGATGGCGGGGTTCACGAACTACGCCTTCCGCCAAATCGTCCGCGAATTCGGAGGCGCAGGTCTGCTCGCGACCGAGATGGTCAACGCGCGCGGGTTCGTCTGGCTCGACGAGCACGAGGCCGAGCATCCCGACCGCCTGTGGGGCGTGGCCGAGGAGCCGCGGCCGCTGGCCGTGCAGATTTGGGATAACGATCCTGCCACGCTCGCGAAAGTCGCAGCGCGGTTGGCTCACGAATACCGCGTGAGCGTGGTCGACATCAACTTCGGTTGCCCCGTGCGACAGGTGACGCAGAAGGCCCACAGCGGTTCGTACCTGCTGCGATTTCCGGATCGAATGGGTCAGATTATCGAGCAGGTCGTCGCCGCCGCGGCGCCGACTCCAGTCACCGCGAAGATCCGCTTGGGGTGCACGCGGTATAACATTAACGCGATTGATGTTGCGCAGGTGGTCGAAGGAGCCGGCGCGGAAGCGCTCACCGTTCACGGCCGCACGGCCGCCGACATGTTCAGCGGCAGCGCCGACTGGGACCGCATCGCAGCGATCAAGCCG
>JANOIK010000088.1:0-4890 GCA_031407585.1 Planctomycetota bacterium
ACGTGCCGGCCGAGATCGCCGAGCGTGAGGGCATCGCCCGCGCGGAGCCGCGCCGGCAGGTCGTCCTCGATCCGCACATCGCCGCCGGGAAGCACCACGAGTGCGATGCCCGCGGCGTCGAGCTCGTGTTGCAGCTCCGCAACTCGCCGGCGGACGTCGTCGCCGCGGTTGCGCCCTGCGTAGGCGTCCAACTGGTGCGGCGTCGCGATGATGGTCCGCGTGCCGTCGGCCGCGGCCATCTGCGCCATCGCCAGCGACGTGGCAAGATCCGCGGCGCCGTCATCGACGCCGGGGAGCAGGTGGCAGTGGATATCAACGAACGCAGGCGCCATGAGGCCAAGGTCGCGGGCTGCTAAGGGGGCAAGACAAAGCGGGCCGCGGAGTATAGCGACGCCCAAAGCGCGGTCAAGCCGCGTCGAAGGCGCGCGAGAGCGGAATGGGCCGCGGATGAACGCGAATTTGGGAGAGGGGCGCGGATCGAAACGAGTCGCATCAAATCACTCCATCTTTGATCCGCGTGATTCCGTTTAATCCGCGATCATCCGCGGCCAATTCCTGGACGTGCCAGCACGCGCCCGCTGATCGTCGCCCGTCCCAAATCAAGAAATGTATCTCGATTCGCGACCAGTTGATGGTCGCCCGCTCAGCGTCGTCGCTAGCGGTGCAGTCACGAAGAAATCGTAACCGGTTGTGATTTAAGCACTTCCGTCTCTATCACTTTTGCCGATTTCGGATCGCACCCGTTGGCATGGAGGTTGCTTCACATGATCGCCACTCGGCCAACGCGGCCGGAACAGCCCCTCACGGGAAGGCCAAACAGGCTCGCTCGATTCGATCTTTTAGGAGGAAGTAGGGATGCTCGTACTCAGCCGAAAAATTGGTGAGAAGATTCACGTCGGGAACGATATCACGATCGAAGTGCGGCGAGTCGCGGGCAACCGCGTGACGCTGGCCGTCGAGGCTCCCCGCGAGGTGCGCATCCTCCGCGGTGAGCTGAAGGAAGCGGCCGAGGCGTTCGAGCCCGAGCCCACGCCGGAACCGCGTCGCCGGCTTCCGTTGTCGGCCGACACGTTCATCATTTCGCACGACCGGATGCACTTGCCACCGACGATGCCCCACGTTTTGGGCTAGGTCGTGGCGAATCCCCCTGTCACCGGGAGGTCGGTGCATCCGACAAGACATCGTGTTTAATTGCCTTTGAAGCCGCCCACTGCATGAGCGCCTCTCACGTTCTGATTTTCCCCTGAACGTCTTTTACAGAACGGCGCTTTGCGGATCAGCTTTGGCGATCGGAGTGCGACCCCACTCCGATGCTAGCTGCGGGCGGCTTCTTTTATGCGCTGACGGCGTCCCGGGCGGGCCGTCTGCGATGGGCAGTGGGCAGTCATACATCTTTGATCTGCTAGCGGTTCCCACTGTCTGTCGCCGAAGGTCCTGCCGGATACGTCCCACGAAGAGCGCCGAAGAGTGCGTCGAACTTGACGCCCCCCGCGGGAAAGTCCTAATCTCCCGCCCTCTAGGGGGATGCGGCCATTGTGCTCGGAGCGTTTAAGCTCCGCGTGCGCCGCCCCGCTCTTGCCCACCGGGCTCGATCCATGGCGCGTGCTGGCGTTCCTACAGCGACGGTTTGCACGCGCCGAGCGCGTGTGCGCACGTCTGTGGTTGCACGTCGATTCGCCGCGCACGCGTTCCTCGCCGTTTGGATGCCGCTGGCGCTCACGGTGCTCACGGCCCCCGGCTGCTCCACCACGCGGTGGGTCTCGCTGCGATCCTCGCCGCGGAACCCGCTCTCCGACACGCTCGGGCTCGTCACGCGGCAAGGGCCGAAGCCGACGCCGCGCACGGTTCAGCTGCTGCGGCGGTACGACCTGGAGAAGAAGCAAGGCGACCGCGCAGCCCTGCTGGCCGAGCTCGGCGAGATCAACCGCCGCGAGCCGAACCGCGAGCACCTTTACGCCCTGGCCGAGCTGGCCTACGTCGGCGCCAAACGGGCCGACGGCGCCATGCAGCAGGACGAGGCCCTGGAACTCTACGGCACGGCGGTCGTGTATTCGTACCAGTATCTGTTCGACAAGAACTACCCGGCGCCGAGCAACGAATTCGACCCGCAGTTCCGCTTCGCGTGCGACCTGTACAACGCGGCCCTCGAAGGCACGCTGCGCATCGCCCAATCGCAGGGCGCCCTCCGCCCCGGCGCCACGCGGGTGATCAAGACGGCCAACCGCGAGTGCGAAGTCAAAATCGTGCTCGAGAGCAAGGGCTGGCACGCCGAGGATTTCGACCACGTCGAGTTCGTATCCGACTACGAGGTCCACGGCCTACGCAATCATTACCACAACTTCGGCCTCGGCGTGCCGCTGATCGCCGTGCGGCGGCATCACGAAGACGCCGACCCGCGCGAGCAGTACTACCCGCCGGATCTGTCGTTCCCGGTGACGGCGTTTTTGCGCATCGAGGCTGAGCAGCCTGCCGCCGCCACGCCGCGCGACCCCGACATCCTGCGCACCACCGCCGAAGCCGCGATCGCCGAGGCCGGCCCCGACGCACCCGCCGGCCCCGCCGCACCCGCCACGGACGCCATCACGCTGCACGCAGTGCTCGAGCTGCACGACCCGCTCGAGGGCACCAACGTCGTCGCCGAGGGCAAGGATGCCCCGCTGGAAACGGACCTCAGCACCCCGCTGGCGTATTTCCTCAGCCAGCCCGCGTTCGACGACGATGTCGTTTCCACGCTCGGCCTGCTGCACCCCGAGAAGGCCGAGCAGCTTCAGGGCCTTTACATGCTCGAGCCATTCCAGGCCGACAAAATTCCGGTCGTGATGGTCCACGGCCTGTGGTCGAGCCCGGTCACCTGGATGGAGATGTTCAACGACCTGCGCAGCGACCCCACGATTCGCAAGAACTACCAGTTCTGGTTCTACATGTACCCGTCCGGCCAGCCGTTCTGGTTCAGCGCGGCCCGCATGCGGCAAGACCTGGCCCACATGCGGGCGGCGCTCGATCCGCAGCGGCGTGCTCCGGCGCTCGACCAGATGGTGCTCGTCGGCCACAGCATGGGCGGCCTCGTTTCGAAGCTGCAAACGGTTGACAGCGGCAACCAATTCTGGCGCACGCTTTCCGACAAGCCGTTCGCCGACATGCAGGCCGACCCCGATGTGCGCGACAACTTGGCCGAGGCATTTTTCTTCGCCCCCAACCCATCGATCCGCCGCGTAATCACGATCGGCACGCCGCACCGGGGGAGCGATTCGTCGAACGATCTCACCAACTGGCTCGGCCGGAAGCTGATCGACGTGCCGTCGCGAATCATGCTAAGCCGCAGCCAGCTCGCCTCGCGGAACCCTGACTACTTCCTGCCGACCTCGCCGCTGAATGTGACCAACGCGATCGACTCGCTGTCGCCCAAGAGTGTGATCCTACCGGTGCTGCTCACGGCGCCGGCCGGCCCGTGGGTGAAGTACCACAACATCGTGGGCCACGTGCCGCACAAGGGGATCTCGGGCGCCGTGTCGATCTGGATCGCCGGTTCGGACGACGGTGACGGCGTGGTGTCGCTGGCCAGCGCGGAGCTCGAGGGCGTCGCCTCGCAGAAGGTCGTGCCGGCCGATCACCAGATGGTGCATCGCCACCCGGCAACGATCCTCGAAGTTCGGGACATCCTGCGACAGCACGTGCAGGAGCTGGAGACGAACCCGTACGGCGGCGTCGAGTTCGCATCGTCGCAGCAAGCGACATTCGGCGGCACGCAGGAGCCGCAGCTTCCGGGGCCGCTCGCCACGCTGCCGGGAACTGAGCCGGTGCGGTAGCGTCTGCCTGAGCCGCGCAGCGGCGGAATGTCTTAGCCGTGGGCGCGCAAGCCCACGGTTCAAAAGCGCAAGCGTCAGCAAAGCCGCGCAGCGGCGACATTGAATTGGCGCTAGTGCCGCCGCTACGCGGCTCCGATGAATTGAATTAACCGCGCGAACCGTGGGCTTGCGCCCACGGCTAAGTTATGCCGCCACTTCGTGGCTGAGAGCTGCGCAGATCGTCCGAAGATTTTTCCGCTCCCCTCCCTGCCGCAGGGGGAGAGCCGGAGATTTTATTGAGGGGCTCGGAGCGTCATTTCAAATTCCAACCCCGCGTGGTCGGACAGCGAGCCTTCATCGATGTTCGCATCGAGAAATGGCGCGACACGAAGGGCCCTGGGCTCGATCGCCGCTGGCGATTGCGCCTGGGACGGCGAGACGAACACGTAATCGATCCGGCGGCACTCGCCATTCGTCAGCGCGTCGCTCGTGCCGCCGCGCTCGGTGTGCATCGCGGGCCACAGGTCTACCAGCGGTTGGCCACCGTACCGCAGTGCCGCGACGAGCTGCCGATACTCCGAGTCCGCGGGCCCTGCGCTCGCCGGATGGTCCGCGGTCACATTGAGGTCGCCCATGAGAATCATGGGCCGCTCGGGGCTCGAGTGCTCGGCGATGAACTTCGCAAGCTCCTCGACCTGCAGCGCCCGGGCCTTGGGCGAAACGCTTTCCAGATGTGTGAGAAAACAGTCGAACACGAAGCCCGGTTCTGTGCGCGTGCGAAGCCGAGCATGAATGGCGCCCTTGGCGGAAAGCCCGTCGGCGCGAATGCCCGAGTTGTAGATCCGCGACGCGGCGGCGTAGGTGATGAAATGCGGCTCGCCCTCGATCGAGTGCCGCGTGAGCAGCAACAGCCCGCCGCACACGAGACTGCGGCCTGACGGCGCCGGCGAGTGAACCCACGAGTAAGCGTTGCCCGAGGCCTCCTCGACCGTGCGAACGATCTCATCACGGCGCCCGGCCTCGAAGACCTCGCACAGGCCGACCGTGTCATAGCGAAGCAACTGCACCGCGATGGCGCCGGTGCGGTAGTCGTCCTGCCCGCGAC
>JANOIK010000112.1:0-5922 GCA_031407585.1 Planctomycetota bacterium
GGCCGAGGATCCTTCGAGCGTCATGTTCCAGCAGGCCATGCTCGGCAATCTCCACAAGAAGTATGACAACAACAAGAAAGGCGCCAAGTTCGCCGGCCTGAAGATCAAGAGCTACCGCTCGGCGATGTCCAAGGCCGCCGAGAAGGGCCTGTGGGTTCCGGCCTTCGAAGCCGGCTGCGGCGCCCTGGCCGTCAATCCGTGGGACATTACCACGCTCTGTGCAATGGCGGACGGCTGCAATCAGCTAGGCATCGACGAAGCCCAACTGTCGTATCTGCGCTACGCGCTCGACGCCGACGGCAAAGATCCTACGGTGAACCGGCAGGCCGCCCTCGCGCTCCAGCGCATGGGGCAGTTCGATCAGGCCATCGCGTGCTGGCATCGCGTCGAACAGGCGAAGCCGCACGACGAGGAAGCCCAACAGCAAATCTCGCGGTTGAGCGTCGAGCAGACAATCCAAAAGGGCGGGTACGATTCCGAGATGCTCTCGGGATCGAAGAAAGGCGCCGCGCCGACGGGCCGCACGCCGACCGTCGCGCGCCTCTCGAAGGGCGCTGCGCCGGTCGATCTCGACGCAGACGCCGACGCACCCCCGGCACCGCCCGAGCAGCGGTTCCAAGCAGCCATCGCCGCCGATCCGGCCGACGTCGAAAATTACTTCCGCCTCGCCGACGTGTACGCACACGCGGGCCGGTTGGACGAAACCCAGCAGGTGCTGGAGCGCGCCGGCCAGGCTGCCGGCGGCGGCAACCTGCATGTGCGCGAGCGCATGGAGGACCTGCAGCTCCGCCGCGCCGCGGATCAGGCCGCCTCCGCGCAGCGGAACTTCGATTCCCTCGGCACGCCCGAGGCGAAGGCCCTGCTCGAGCGAGCCCGCGCTCACGCCAACCAGGTGGAGCTCGAGGTCTACGCCACGCGCGTCGACCGCGAGCCGAACAACCCACGTCTGCAGTTCGAGCTGGCCATGCGGCTCAAAAAAGCCGCCAAAGTGAAGCAGGCCATCACCGCATTCCAGGCCGCGCGGTCTGACCCCAAACGCCGGGCCCTCGTGCTGGTTGAACTGGGCGAGTGCTTCCAAAAAATCGAGCAGTACAAGCTGGCCCTCTCGCATTACGAGCAGGCCCTGGAACTCTGCGACGCCACCGATACCGAAACCCGCAAACTGGCCCTCTACCGGGCCGGTGTCCTGGCCACGGGCCTGCGGGAGCTGGACCGGGCCGACCGCCACCTCCACGAGCTGGCCGGCATGGATTTTGGCTACCGGGACGTCTCCGACCGGCTGGACAAGATCGCCCGCCTCCGCGATAGTGGGTGATTCGCGTTGGCGCCTGCCGCCTTCGCGCCGCGGCGTTTTTCAATCGGATTCACCAAGAGTACACAGAGGTCGCAGAGCAGAAGCAGGAATTGATTGTCTCGATCCCTTTCCCTGTCTTCTCTGTGTCCTCTGTACCCTGCGTGGTGAATCCCCTCCGATTCCTGTTTTGAGTTCGGTATCCCATGCCCAATTCCGTCAGTGCCAAGAAGCGTCTCCGTCAGAGCATCGACCGCCGCGCCCGCAACCGGGTCGTGCGTTCCACCATTCGCAACCAGGTCCGCAAGCTGCGGGCCACGATCGCCGGCGGCGACGCGGCCGCGTGCGACGCCGAGTACCGCATCACGGTGAAGAAGCTCGACCAGGCCGCCGCCAAGAACATCCTGCACGCCAACGCCGCCGCGCGCCTCAAGTCGCGCCTCTCGGCCGCGATCAAGGCCGTCAAAGCGAAGAACGCCGCGAAGTAGAGCTTTGCGTCGAAGACGCGCGCCATCGCAGCAATCAATAGCACGACGTCGCTACAGAAACACGAATAGCCCCCGGCGCAAGCCGGGGGTTTTCTGTTGCGCTCAATCGTTTGGCCGCGTCACCAAACAATCTTCCGCGCATCAAACACCGGCCCCTCGACGCACGTCCGCTTGTAGTCCCACTCCCCGTCGGGCTGCACGACCTTCGCGACGCAGCTGAAGCAGATCCCGATCCCGCAGGCCATCGGCGTTTCCAGCGAAACCTCGCAAGGCACGCCGCGAGCCGCCGTGAGCGTCGCGACGGCCTCCATCATCTTTTCGGGACCGCAGCACACGACGCGGCACGTCGCGGCGCCGATTTCGTCGAGCGCCTCCGCGAGCAGCTCGGTCACCAAACCGTGGCGGCCCACGCTGCCGTCGTCGCTGGAAATGCGTAGGTCGATTCCCGCCCCGCGGAAGTCATCGGCGCCCGCGAGAAGCTCAGCCGTTCGCACGCCGTAACAAAGCGTAACCTTATTGACAGCCGGAACGTCGCGGGCCGGTTCGCCGTAGCTTCGGCCGCCCGCCGCTTCACGACCCAGCGCCAAGAACGGCGTTTGGCCAATCCCGCCGGCGACCATTACCAGATGCTCCACCGGCCGCGGCGCAAAACCGTTGCCCAGCGGGCCCCAGATTTCGAGCGTCTCGTCCGCGCGAACGCGAGCCAGCCGTCGCGTCATGCGACCGACAACCAGGTACACCACATCGACGCCCGCCACGGCGCCAGGCCCAGCCCCGGCATCATCGAGCCATGTGTCGTAGAGCGCCAGCGGCCGGCCGAGCAGCGGATCGTCGCCCGCCGCGAGCCGCACCATCAAGAATTGCCCAGGCACGATCCGTCGAGCGAGCTCCGGGCAGGCCAGCCGCACGCGATACGTGTCGCGCGCAAGCTGCACGTTCTCGACCACCGCGGCGCGAATGTGCAACGCCGAGTCTGCGCAGTACGTTGCGGCCAGCGGGTTCCCAGGCGGCGGCGGCGCGCTCGTGGCTGTCACGACTACTTACCCCCGCGCTGCGGACGCTCCGGCCGGCGCCGCTTCACCGGCTTCCGCCCCACAGCCTTAGTCCCCTTAGCAAACCGCTGCCTCCCCTTCCCGCCCGAACCCGTGCTTGCAGCTTCGCGACCGCCCGAAGGTTTCGCTCCGCCAGCGCGTGACCCCTGCGAACGCCCCCCCACCGGAGTGCGGCGCGGCGGCGCTCCGCCGTTAGACGTTTCACCAGCGCCCTCATCGCCGATGACACGCCGTTGCACAGTTTGATCGCCGCCGGCGTCGGACTTGGGCTTTCGCTGGATCGGAGGTTTGCGCGATAGGGGCTGTCCCGATGCCAGTCGGCCCGACGCGGGTCGACTCGCGGCGGGTCTGCCGGATGCGGATCCGTTCGCCGTTCTGCTCGCCCTTCTGCCATCCGCCTGCTTGCCGGAGGCCGGCCGAGTCGTCGATGGCTTCCCACTCGAGAACTTGGGCGGAAACGGCTTCTTGGCGAACGGTTTTTTAGCGATTGGGCGAGCCGACGCAGGGGACTCGTCCTCGTCGCGCCGTGGCTTCGGCCCAGCGATGGCAGCTTCGCGGAGCTTGCTGACCTCTTCCTGGGTGAGCCGCCGATGCGCCCCGCGCGGCATATCGCCCAGCCGAATCGGCCCGACCGCTATGCGAACCAGCCGCTGCACCTTGTGCCCCACTCGAGCCAGCAGCCGCCGCACCTCGCGATTGCGGCCCTCGTCCAGCACCATCTCCAGCAGCGTCGACCGCTTGAGCCGCGTCTTGATGCGAGCGTGTACGGCGTGGGCGAACCCCTCGGACAGGTGGACGCCCCTTTTGAGCTGCGCGAGCACATCGGGTTCCATCTGCCCCGCGACCTGCACTTCGTACGTCTTCTCGACGCCATGCTTCGGGTGCGTCAATTGGTTGGCGAGCTCGCCGTCGTTCGTGAGCAGGATGAGCCCCTCGCTCGCGAGGTCGAGTCGGCCGACGGTGAACACGCGGCCGACGCTCGGCGGCAACAGGTCGATCACCCGCGGACGCCCGGCCGGATCGCGGGCCGTCGTCACGACGCCCGTCGGCTTGTGAACGGCGTAGTAAACGTGCTTCGGCCGAGGGAGTGGCTCGCCGTCGACGCGAATCTCCTGGCGGTTGCGATCGACGCGGGCGCCGAGCTCGGTCACGGTCTTGCCGTCGACCTCGACGCGGCCCTCGGTGATGAGCAGCTCGCACTCGCGACGGCTCGCGAGGCCGGCCGACGCGAGGACCTTCTGCAGACGGTCGCCGTCGCGCGCCTCGGCGTCGCCGGACTCGCCTTCGCGTGGAGGAGCGGCGGGCGGTCGCGGTTTACGGAACGCGGGCTTGCCCCGGTGCGGAGGTTTGGCGGGACGGCGCGGAGGGTCATTGCGGGGCATGGCACTGGCGGGCGTGAGCGAATCGATGCAGGAGAGACGTCCTGCATCTTAACTGGCAAACGACGCCAAACCCAGGGGCGGCGCGCCAGCGCCCGCGCTCAGTACCGATATTCGACCGGCGGTTGCGACGAAACGGGCGGCTGCGTGGCAATCGGCGTCGTCGGGTAGACGGGCACGCCGGGCATCGTCGCCGCGGGGGCCGTGGGGACGAACACCGGCGCCGTCACGGGGACCGTCGCGACGGCTCCAGGATTCGCCAGATTGATCGGCCGTTCGCCGCGCCGGTACTGGTTCGCGCGGTCGACTTCCGGCACGGGAACCAAGAAGTCCGGCGGGCGGCCGCCGACGATCTCGGGGCCCATGTCGGTCTGTGGATACGGATCGAACTGCGACGCGTTGTAGCGCTGGATGTTCGCCGGGCCAGGGTGGAGCAACTGTGGCCTGCGAATCGTCGGCGAACATGCCGCGATCGACATGACCGCGAAGGCGACCAGCGCGGCGGTGAGTTTGCGTGAGGACATCGACGAACTCTACGGGGCGCCGCGCGGAAAGGTTCGCCCAGTATCTGGGGCCACTGCGCGGGTCGGGATTGTAGGGATGCTGGCGTTTACGGCAAATAGATGTCCAGCACCGTCGCCCGGCTTGCTGGCGTGAGCTCGATGGCGCCCGCGGCGGCCGGAGCGAGCGCGACGTCGCCCACTGCTAGCGGCGCCCGCACGGGATCGTTCGCCGCGCTGGCGGCGCCGTCGACCACGCACAGCACGTGGAACCGATCGTCGCCGCCGATCGTGGTCGGGCCGTCGAGCGTGACGCGGTCGAGCACGAACTGGTCGCACGCTACGAGTCGCTCGCGACCCGCGCTCACCCGTTGCGGCATTTGCGCGTCCACTGGCCCGCGGTTGTAGTCGATCGTCGCGAGCGACTGCTCGATGTGCAGCGCCCGCGGCTTACCCTCGGCGTCGACGCGGTTCCAGTCGAACAGCCGGAACGTCGTGTCGCTCGCCTGCTGAATCTCGGCGATCAACAACCCAGCTCCGAGCGCGTGAACCGTCCCCGCGGGGATGAACACGCAATCGCCCACGCGCGGCTCGAACTCGTGCAGCAGCGTCTCGCAATCGCCGCGGGCAAGCGCCGCCGCGAGCTCGTCGCGCGTGACGCCCGGCTTCAGCCCCGCGTAGATCTTGCTCCCCGCCTCCGCCGCGAGCACGAACCACGCCTCGGTCTTGCCCAAGTCCGGCGGCGTCAGCCGGGCGGCCTGCTCGTCGTTTGGGTGAACCTGTACCGACAGCGTGCGGTTGCAGTCGAGGAGCTTCATGAGCAGCGGGAAGCTCGGCGCCCCAGCGCGCCGTCCCAAGAGCTCCTCGCCGTGCGTGCCAACTAAGTCCCCCAAGGTGGTTCCCGCCAACCCCCCGGCACGGACCACGCTCTGGTCGGCCCCGTGATCGACCAGCTCCCAGCTCTCGGCATAGTCGTCCTCGGGGCCAATCGGCTTGCCCAGCACGGTTCCCAGCCGCCGGCCGCCCCACAGGTACCGGCGGAAAATCGGGCGGAATCGGAGCAGGTGGTCGCAGGCGGCGGGCATCGGGGACCTAGAGTTGGGCGAGGTCTTGGAACACAATGAAAGGGTAAGCCATCCCCCTCGCCGCGGCGAGTCCACTAGCCGCCTCCGACCCCCTGCGCCGTCATGCCCACGACCGACGAGGAAGCGC